>JAWXTP010000139.1:0-7319 GCA_044433415.1 Rikenellaceae bacterium | reverse complement strand
ATAGTTACATATATGCCATATAACAACCCAGAAATGTTAGATATGCATACTAAGATGCTGCTTAATCCTAGTCAATTCTCTAATGTTAAAGAAGGAATGATATTTAATGCGTATGCCGGTAGAGATTACATAGGTAAAGTTGTAACAACTTACAATTCTACCTTTATTACCGACCACAACGTGACAACTCAAGACCAATATGAACGTGATTTTAAACAGCAAGATATTGTAGTGCGTGCTGAGTTTTTAGACAAAAACTGTGTGTATCAAAAGTATCAAGTAGACAAATATCCTCTTAGACTAACAAGATATAAATGGGATTGGATAAATAACTTTATGGACAAAGAACATATTCGTCGCCAAAACAACATGGGTGATGAGAAAAGAGCAAAATCATTATATAAGGAATAATCATTATTAACTTTACAATTATCATGAACAACACAAACATATATCAATTAGAAATATTCACCAATAGAGCTGGACAAAGAGTTGTAATTGTAGATGATGGCCTTATAGCTCAGAAACATTCAGAAATCAAATATTCAGATTTCGAAGCTGTACTATATAAAACAACTGATGATAGGCTGTTACGTCATCAATTCACTACAGTGCTGAGTGTATTTACAAACAATGCGTTTCAGTTTAAACCTACATTTTTTCCATCTAGAACAACAGACCGAGATTTAATAAACTCTTGCGATGGATTGGCTGATGATATTAATTCGCAAGTCTTGATAGATGAAACGCAAAGAATACATAACAGAATGGAGATGTTGAAATTCAAAATATTTGAGCGTGAACCAAGTTTTTGGAACAACGACAATCATTTCTATGCTTTTGTACGTCATTGCCTTACTAGAGGTGAAAGATTACCAAAGATGGAAATTGTGAAAGGCTCTCCATTTGGGTATATCCACCCTATCTTGTATGTAATGTTACAGAGTTTAAACATTTCAGCTAAGGAATTTCTTGCAGCTCGTGCTAAGTTTCAAGGAGAATATAGCTTTCTAGACCCTGAAGAGTTAGTTTCGATTACTCACGTTTGTCCAAAGTGTTATGACAAGGGAATGTTGTATCAAGAAACCTGTCCTAAATGTGGCTCGATAGATATAGAAGAACACAATATGATACACCACTTTAGATGTGCTAACATTTCGTCTGAAAAAACATATATAAAGGATGGTAAGTTAATTTGTCCTAAATGTATGAAAGAACTGCATCACATTGGAGTAGACTATGATAGACCGACAACTTCTTATGTTTGTAATAAGTGTAGTATAAACTTCTCGGAAGCTAAGATGATATGTGAATGTGAAACTTGCCTTACAAAATCACCAGTAGAGACTTTAGTACCTGTGCATATGTATAACGTGATATTCAACAACAGAGGGCGCTCAATACTCCCTACCACTGACCACATTGAAGATTCAGATCAAGTAGCTAGATTCCCTAATATGTTGTCTTTTAATCAATTTAAAAACATTCTAGGTGTTAGGCTTGGCATTATCCAAAATTTGAATGATGCTAACCATATCCTGAGAGTATATAGAGCAACATTTCTTGATCCTGAGCAGATTTTAACATTTGCGGAATCTGCCACTATGAAGATTTACAAATATATTCCTCATGCAAATATAGCAATGCATAAGAATGTAGCTTACTTTATGACAGAACGTACATCTCCAATAAAAGATACTGAACTTAAGAAAAGTATGCAAAAAATATTCGGAGATATTGGTAAGATTAATATAAATATGGATTATTTAGAGTACGACATTTCGAGCAATCCACAAGAATTTGTAGCTCTTATATAAACCAACTAATACATTTTATTATGGAGTTTTAACGTATATATTTAACTATCTTAATGACCTCATAGATGGTGTTACACTTGAGAAATTGATAGCTATATTTTGGTTTCTGTTTTTTATTGAAATTCCGCGTTACTATTTACTAGATATTATAGTACTAATGAGGAGATGGATATATTCAGATATACGCCATAACAAGGAGGTACGTGCAAAGATAGAGCTCTATACTCAGAATCCATTTATTTCGATTATTGTCCCTGGCAAGAACGAAGGCAGACATATTTATAAGCTCACACAATCACTTAAAGAACAAACGTATCGCAACTTTGAACTAGTTGTAGTAGATGATGGTTCTGATGATGATACAAAGCTTATTTGTGAATCTCTTAAATCTTGCGGACTTATAGACAAATTCTACTCTGTAAGTGAACGAGGAGGCAAGGCCTCAGCAGCAAATTTAGCGTTAGTCGAGAATAAGTCTGATATTGTTGTTCATCTAGATGCAGATTCATCATTAGATAGAGATGCTTTAGAACAAATTCTTTTACCTTTTTATATGGGAGCGAATGTTGGTGCTGTGGGCGGATGCGTAAAGGTAAGAAATTCTGAAGATACTTTTTGTACTATTATGCAATCTATGGAATATTTAGAATCTATACAAGTAGGACGTACTGTTATCTCAGACATTGGTGGATTTCGTACTATCTCAGGGGCTTTTGGAGCTTTTCGTTCAGACGTATTAAAGCAAGTAGGCAAATGGGATATTGGACCTGGATTAGATGGTGACATTACTCAAAAAATTCGCAAGTCAGGATATAACGTAACATTTACACCTAAAGCTATTTGTTTAACAAATGTTCCTACAGCGTTCACAAAACTTTATAAACAAAGACTGAGATGGAGTAAATCACTTGTAAGATTTAGACTTCGAAAGCACGCTAATGTATTTGATTTTTCATCGGCAAACTTTAGAGTATCTAATTTCCTAACAAACCTAGACAATGTAACCTTTAACTTTTTCTTTGATATATTATGGTTAATATATATGTTGTCATTTTTGTTATATCAGCCTTTTGGTCTAATAGACTTGATATTGCTGAAATTTTTGATAACAATCCCTCTTGGCTTCGTATCATTTGGTCTAAGCATGTTACTCTCTGAAAGATGGAAGGAAGAACTTAAGATGATTATTTTTGCTCCTTTACAACCCTTATACTCTGGTTACTTTTTACGTATTACACGTATAATAGCGACCTTTAGGGAATTTTTCTTCTTTAGCTCTTACAGTGATAATTGGAACCCTAAGAAGAGTTCTCGTTGGGCACAGATTGATAGACTTTAGGGGGCTTCTAAAAATTGGATTTTAACACTATAACATTTAAAACACATCATTATAAACATATATACCAAAATTACAAAAAAAAATTAATTATGAAGACGACAAGAATCACAATGTTGCTACTTTTAGCAACTTTTATTACGGTTAGCTGTAATAAAGATGAGAATGTAACGCCGCCCTCATCAAACAACACAACAGCAACTTTTACGAATTCTGTAGATCAGGATCGTTTAAACACTATCGGTTACAGCGCAAGTGGTGGTACTCGCAGCACTACCTACAGCGCATATGAAGGAGATATAATCGAAGAGTTATATCCTAGCACTCCATCAGGAACTAGCGTTCGTGATATATCTATTGAAGGCACTGACGCCTCTTGGGGCAATGATGCATATAGCGCTCTTGTAATTCCTGCTAATGGAAGCTACTCTGGAGCTATCGCTTTTGGTAATGGCATAAGCGTATACGTTGAAGGTAACTTAACATTATCAGCTACTGGCTCTTGGGGCTCAGGAACAATCTATGTTGCTGAAGGTGGTAGTGTAACCTTCCCTAACGGATATGTCCTTAGCGACGTAGTAGTTAAATCATGGGGTTCACTAATTTTTGAAGGTGACTTCACTACTGTTAAAACTAGCACAACAACTGCTCTTTATAACTACTCAGAAGATGCTATTATCTCAGTTGATGGGCTACTTCAAATTAATACTGACTTCGAAACTGTTAGCGCAATCAATGCTAAAGAACTAGAAATCGTTGGAGCTGACTCATCAGACACACCACGCACAGTAAAACTTGGAGGTTGTGTAAATGTAGATTATTTAAACATCTCTAACTATGCAATAGTATATCTCTCGTCTATTGGTGTTGTTACTGACGTTTTTGATCTTCACTCATACTCTAGCATCTGCACAACTGGTGGAACATTAATACAAGTTACTAAATATTTGAATTTAGAAAACAGATCTCAGATATCAAATCTTAGTACAGAATATACAGTAATAGATGTTACAAATGGTGTTATTACAATAGATGAAAATTCATACTTTGCGCGTATTAACGGAGGTTCAGTAGATTTAAATTACACTAATTTAACTGACGACCAAAGTGGTAATGCTGTTGAATGGGCTGCAAATGTTGTATTCAATCAAAACACGTACATTGCTGCTAACGACTGTCATAACGGTTATGGCGAACAAAATGACGATAGCACTAAAGAGCCTGTCTTAGAACATGATGCTGTAGTAACTTCACCTGATATAGAGCGTATATCTGCTACTTCTATTGACTTCAACGATAATTTAGTATTTGTATCATGGCACGAGGCAGAAGAAAACTATCAAGGCTATATTGACGTTGTAGATATGAACGATATGTCAATTACAGCAACGCTTCATACTTATGACTATGACTTTAACCACATGTACATAAATAATGGTACTGCTTATGTTACTGGTGGACAAAAAGCTGGTGCTTTCTATGCTGAGGTATTATATTCAACTGGTGCTTCAAGTGTAGATGTAGATATCATAAAAGTAGGTGGTGCTTCGGGTAACTGTATTGTTTTTGACAATTCTAACAAATGGGTTGTTTCAGGTTCTCAAGGTGGCTTAACAATAGCGGACTCTAGTGATGAACAACAATATACAGAACTTGCAGAAGCTAAATTTGTAGAGCCTTATAATGGCGGAATGGCTGTATTAGCAGGTATCTCATCAACGTATATTTATGAATATAACCTTTCTGGAGACTTAACAAACTCTTATAATGTAGGTTCTATAAGTCCTATTGATGGCAAAAATACTCTACATGAAGATGGTGCTACTATTTATGCATGTTTAAGCACTGGTGGACTTGTGGCATACTCAAATGGTGCTAAAGTTGGCTCTTTAGACTCAAGCCTTATAGGCTCTGTAAATTGTGTTGACACAGACAGCAAATACATATATATTGCAAACGGAACTAAAGGTTTAACTATCATAGATAAAACATCATGGGAAAAAGTTAAAAGCTACAAGCTAGGTGACGCTTCTGCTAATTACGTAAAACTTGGTGACGATGGATATATCTATGTTGCTTATGGATTAAAAGGTGTACACCGTTTTAAATTAGTAGAATAAACCTTAGATAAATAGTATTTTTACAAATAAACATTTATCTTTGTGTTTATTTAAAGAATTTTCCACGAGTAGCTTATTATATAAGCTACTCGTGGAAAATTTATTTTAATTTTACTTACCACAAAACACTCTCATTATATGTTGCTTACGCCTACAAAATTAGCGATTGTAGTCTGTACTCACCTTGTTCCGTATTATGAGCAAGGACGAAGACTAAGTGTTCCCGATATGGAAGAACAGTTCAAAATTAATCCTAGAACACTAAACCCTGCTCTTAGAATCTTAGTTCATGCTGGGATTCTTAATAGCCGCACTGGTGGCTCAGATAGAGGTTATATATTAGCTCGTGATCCAAAAGATGTTTCAATATATGAAATTATTCAACTCATACAAGGAGAACCTAAAGTAAATTGCCTTATGAATGAAGGAGGATGTATAAATTGCAATGTAGGCAAATCTAAAAATGGTCATTGTTTAGTATTTAATGCCCTTAACAGAGTACTAGAAATGACACGTACTGAGATAGGGAAAATATCTCTTTACGACCAATATTACAACCATCAGGAAATATGAAAAGAATCTTTTTTATAGTTTTTATTGGGGTATGCTCCCTAGCTACAGAAGCACAAAATCGTGTTGAGTATTCTAAGAAAGAACATGACTTCGGAACAATAGAAGAACTCGGAGGTGATGTTGTTTGTGAATTTATAGTAAAAAATATATCACCTAGCCCTATTGTTATCAGTAAGGTGCATAACTCTTGTAGTTGCGTGACTACTAATTATAGCCGCAAACCGATATATTCTCAAGAGACTGACACTCTTCGCGTGAAGTTTGACCCTCGCTTCCGCAGTGGAAGTTTACATAAGAATATAACTATGTATATCTCTGGGGACTCAATACCTACAGTGCTTACAATAAAAGGGATAGTGGTGAAATAATGTTGAATAATGAATGATGAATTACAACAAGCGACTAAATATTGTTGGAAAGATTGCCGCCAAAAACATAATTTAATCACTTCTTAATCAATGCTCTAAACAATTGAGGCTATCTTGAATATTAATTATTCAAAATAGCCTCAATTGTTTATGTGCTTTATTAAATTGTCTTTTCTAATGCACGTGCAAGTTGATCAGGGCATGAAGTGCCTTTACCATTACAATCAACTCCCTTAAGAGTAGCGATTACGCTTTCTATAGGTCTTCCTTCTACTAACTTTGAAATTCCTGTTAAGTTGCCATTACAGCCGCCATAAAACTTAACATTTTTAAGTATTCCATCAGTAGCTTCAAACTCAATTAGTCGACAACACACTCCTGAAGGTGTATAAGTTATTTTTTCCATTGTTTATAGGTTAATTAAAATTGTTTTCTATCCGCATTTAGAGTGACCACAACTTGAACACACCAAACATCCTTCTTGGTATACTAAAGCCTCTTCACCACACTCTGCACATTTTTTAGTAGATTTTGTACCGCTAGGAACATATTTTGAAAGAGAACGAGCCACACCATTTTTCCATGAGTTGATACTTGAATTGTCAAAACTCAAAGAGCTAACTAAAGTAACAACTTGCAATATAGGCATATCATTACGTAATACGCCAGAGATTAATTTAGCATAGTTCCAGAAAGTTTCATCAAATAAACGAGATATTCCTCCTACAGTATTAGTATAGCCATATTTATCCTGATACTGGAAGTCATAACGCTTAGAACCATCCTCTTCACGGATTTTAATAATCTGACCCTTATTTACAAATTTAGGAATAAATAAAGCATCCTCATCTATTCTACCTGTGAAAATCTCATAAGGTTTCTCATTACAGATACCTACAAAGGCAATCCAATCTTCTGGACCATTCTTAAATCTTACAACATCTGCATTGATAGATTTAGGACGTTTTAGAGGTTGAGCGTCAGTTTGCTTTTTGTCAGCACTCACAAGAACTCCATCACGAGAGCCATCTCTATATACTGTTACTCCCTTACAACCATATTACCATGCTTTTTGATATACATGAGCTACAAGCTCTTCAGTGGC
>JAWXTP010000138.1:0-7394 GCA_044433415.1 Rikenellaceae bacterium | reverse complement strand
CCTTTCATACTCAACAGGTTAGCCATAGGACGACCAACGATATTGCTACGACCAATAACAACACAGTGCTTACCTGAGGTTTCGATATTATAGTGTTTAATAAGTTCCATAATACCATCAGGTGTTGCAGGAACGTAAGCCTCAAGACCAGAAATCATACGACCTGTATTTTCAGGGTGGAAGCCGTCAACATCTTTTTTAGGAGATATCGCCTCAATTACTTTCTGTTCTGAAAGGTGTTTAGGTAGAGGTAACTGAACGATAAAGCCGTCAACTCCGTTATCATTATTTAGCTTGTCGATAACATCCATTAACTCTTGCTCAGTAGTCTCAGCACTCATACGAATAATCTCTGATTCAAAACCTACTTCGCCACACATTTTTTCTTTGTGACCTACATAAGTTTGTGAAGCACCATCTTCACCAACTAAAATAGCTACTAGCTTAGGTCTTCTACCACCTTTGCTTAATATCTCGTTAACTTGCGCAGCAATTTCTAGCTTTAATTTTGCTGACACCTCTTTACCACTTATAAGTTGCATATATTTGTATATTTAAGGGGACTCTTACTATCCCCAATTTAAAATCAATTTAGGGAGTATGTTATCTTCTTTTTAAACCACTAAGTCCAAGTCCACCTCTCATTACATTCTTAGCACCACCACTAGAAACCATTTTCATCATCTTGCGTGTTTGCTCAAATTGTTTCAACAGACGATTAAGCTCAACAATAGTACAACCCGAGCCTTTAGCAATACGATTTTTACGAGATGTATTAATAATCTCAGGGTTTGAGCGTTCTTTAGGAGTCATAGAATATATCATAGCTTCTGTAGTTTTGAACACATCATCATCAAAATCCATATCTTTAATCATCTTGCCAACACCTGGTATCATACCTGCAAGTTCTTTAAAGTTACCCATTTTTTTAATTTGGTGGATTTGAGTTAAGAAGTCGTCAAAGCCAAACTCATTTTTCTTAATTTTCTTTTCTAGGCGTTTAGCTTCCTCAACATCAAATTGCTCTTGTGCTTTCTCAACAAGAGAAACGATGTCACCCATACCAAGAATCCTATCAGCCATACGTTCTGGGTGGAAAACATCTAGAGCTTCCATTTTCTCACCAGCAGAAGTAAACTTCAAAGGTTTCTTAACAACAGAACGTATAGAAATTGCAGCACCACCACGAGTATCACCGTCAAGTTTTGTAAGTACTACCCCATCAAAATCTATACGATCGTTAAATTCTCTAGCAGTATTTACAGCATCCTGACCAGTCATAGAGTCAACAACGAAAAGAGTCTCCGAAGGCTTAATAGCAACTTTAATATCAGAAATCTCCTTCATCATCTGTTCGTCAATAGCTAGACGACCAGCAGTATCGACAATAACAGTGTCAAGACCATTAGTTTTAGCATATTTAATAGCGTTCTCAGCTATCTGAACAGGGTTATTATTTTCTATCTCACTATAAAACTGCACTCCCACCTGTTCGCTAAGGATACGCAATTGCTCTATTGCAGCAGGACGATAAACGTCACAAGCAGTTAGTAAAACGCGACGTTTGCGCTTAGTTTTCAGAAGTAGGGCTAACTTACCTGAGAAAGTTGTCTTACCAGAACCTTGAAGACCTGAGATAAGGATAACAGCAGGGCTACCTTCTAAAGAGATATCTGTAGAAGTACCTCCCATAAGAACTGCTAACTCATCACGTACTATCTTAGTCATCATCTGACCTGGTTTCACACTTTTCAGCACGTCTTGACCTAAAGCCTTAACTTTTACCTCATCAGTAAAGGATTTTGCAACTTTATAGTTAACATCGGCATCAATAAGTGCTCTTCGTATGCTTTTCAAAGATTCTGCTACGTTAATCTCTGTGATTCTACCTTCTCCTTTTAATAACTTAAAGGACTTTTCTAGTTTATCGCTTAAATTTTCAAACATTTGTATATAGGTGTAAAGTTATGGGAGGTTCTAAAATTAGTTTTATTTAGAAATTCCCTTATTTATTAGATTCTTAAGGAGGCTACAAACCATCCCTTTAGGGGAGTTCTTTGACAGGAAACTAATTATTAAACTTCCTCTTCAAATAATTTTGTTATTTCAGACTCTGCGCTACGTAATTTATTCTTACATATCGACAGAAGTTCTGTAGCTTGTTTCACGTCTTTAACTAGTGAGTCTATATCCAACTCGTCATTATTGAGCTTCTCAAGTATTTCATCTACCTCAGCCATAGCGGCATTGTAGCTTATTGTTTTTGTTTGTCTAGCCATATTTTGCGTAAAAATAATAATTTTTATTGTATTTATATAGTATATAAAAAACTTATTTTTAAAAATCGTAAAGAACTAACTCATCCTAGCTTCTATATCAACAACTTTTGTTGACACTTCAACATCTGAAAGAGTAATAGTTAGCTCGTCGCCCACTGAGAGATTTTTACCGCTACTTAGCACTTTATTATTAAATCTTGCTATAGAGTAGCCATTCTTTAAAATTCTTTGAGGGTTATAACCTTCAACAATCAAAGAAAGGCGTTCATTGAGTTGTTGTTGTTGTAGCACATAATTTAAACTTTCAGTTTTAAGGGTCGATTTTTTATCGTCTATTTTTCTTTCCACATCACTTATTATGCGTGTAGCGATAATTTTCAGACCTTCTTGCTTTAGCTCATTTTCATAGAGCGTTTTTTCAATCAGCCTTTTAGACAAATGGTTTAACTTTTGCAAAGCTAAGGCGCTTACTTTGTCAGCTTTAAGCACGTATTCAGAGGTTTGTATTTTCAGAAACTGAGCATTTTTCTCAATACGTTCTTTTTCTGTATTAAAATAGTCTAGCGCATAATTCTCTAAAAACTCCAGATTTTCATCCAGCAGTTTATCAAATTCTCTAGTATAATCTACTATATAACGAGCCACAGCGGTAGGAGTTTTCAGCGCTGTATGAGCTGTCATATCTGCTATAGAAACATCTTTATCGTGACCTATACCAGTTATCACGACTATAGGCATAGTAGCTATTTCACAGCATAGTTCATACTGGTCAAAGCATGCTAGGTCTGTTGTTGCTCCGCCCCCACGTATTACTATTGCCACATCATATTTTTCAGCATTAGCGGCAATATTGTGTAGGGACTTCACTATACTTTGTTCAGCACCTTGTCCCTGCATTATAGAATTAAAGAGAGTTATTTCATATTTAAATCCATATTCATTAGCTCTCAGTTCCTTTTCAAAATCGCGGAAACCTGCTGCTGTAGAGCTAGATACCACAGCTAACTTTTGCACTATGCGTGGCAATTCTCTACTTTTATTAAGTTCTAGCAGCCCATCAGCTTTCAGCGCCTCTATTATCATCTTACGTTGGCGTTCTATATCGCCAAGTGTATATGTAGGGTCTATATCTGAGACATTAAAGCTAATACCATATATTTCATGATAATTCACCGACACTTTAAGCAGCAATTTCATTCCCACTTCGAGAGTGCGCCCTGTCTCAGCCTTAAAGTAAGGTTCTAGCAGCATAAAAGTATTAGCCCATATATTAGCATTAACGCGTGCTTTAGCGAGTTGAGTAGTCTCATTCTTCTCCACCAGTGTAAGATAGCAATGATGTGAATACGCATTAACAGACACCTCTGACACCTCAGCGACCACCCAATAGTACCCTTTAAACTCGTTCTGCAAGCTCCTTTTAATAAGAGCTTGCAGTTGAGATAAAGACATATAACTTTGTTCCTGTGTCATTCGCACATCCTTTAATAATATACTCTAATAATATACTCTAATATATTTTGTAACCAAAAAATCATCCAGCCTACTTAGTTTTTTAAAAAAACCTATACTAAAAACCTCCCCTAAGAAAAATTCAGTCTGCACAGTTTTTAAAAAAACCACGTTTGTTACCATGAGCGGTCAATAACGTCCACGATTGTCCGCTTTTTCCAAGAATGGCTTAGATTTTTTGCGTTTTTCGGAAAATCAAGCGGAGCAGCCTCGAGGGCTGTGAGCATTGGTTTTTCGGAAAAGGTGAAAAATGTAGGCCGTTATTGGGAAAAGCCTTCACTAACGAACCAACAGCAACACTACATACGTTCAGGCATTTCGATGCCTAGTAGGGACATACCTCTAGATAGCGTTTTGCGTACCTCGTTGGCGATGCGTAATCTATTAAGTTTCACGGCTTCATCCTCCTCTTTCAAAAAAGAATAGTCATGATAGAATTGGTTAAATTCTTTAGCTAGTTCATAGCAGTAAGAACCTATCACTGAAGGGGCAAAGTTCACACCTGCATTATCTACTGCCAATTCAAACTCATTAATAAGTTTAATAACTTCTATCTCCTTGCTATTAAGTGCAGAGTCAGCAGCCATTTGACCAACATAATCTATATTAGCTTCTGCGGCTTTACGAAGCACAGAAGAAATACGTGCAGATGTATACTGAATGAAAGGACCAGTGTTACCATTAAAGTCTATAGACTCCTGAGGGTTGAAAAGCATAGTTTTCTTAGGGTCAACTTTCAATATGAAATACTTAAGAGCTCCTAAACCTATCTTACGACAAATCTCGTCTGCCTCCTCAGTTGTATAAGCATCTAACTTACCAAGCTCATTAGACATAGCCTTAGCAGTACTTACCATCTCCTCTATCAAGTCGTCAGCATCTACTACAGTACCCTCACGAGATTTCATTTTACCGAAAGGAAGCTCCACCATACCATAAGAAAGGTGATAAATATCGTCAGCCCAGTCGTTACCTAATTTCTTAAGGATAAGTTTCAATACTTGGAAGTGGTAGTTTTGTTCATTACCCACAACATAAATCATATTGTCAAATCCAAATTCTTTATGACGCTCATAAGCAGTACCAAGATCCTGAGTCATGTAAACACTAGTACCATCACCACGTAAAAGCAGTTTTTTGTCTAGTCCGTCAGCCTCTAGGTTAATCCAAACAGAGTTGTCTTCTTCACGGTAGAATACACCACGAGCAAGACCTTCTTCTACTAAAGATTTACCTAAGATATAAGTCTCACTTTCATGATATACCTTATCAAAAGAAACACCCATAGCAGCGTAAGTCTTATCAAATCCTGCATACACCCAGCTATTCATTTTTTCCCATAAAGCATAAACTTCTGGGTCTTTAGCTTCCCATTTACGTAACATATCAGAAGCCTCCACCATGATAGGTGCAGCTTTCTTAGCTTCATCTTCTGTCATGCCACCAGCCATAAGGTCTTTAACTTCTGCCTTGTATGCTTGATCAAATGCCACATAGTATTTACCTACTAGGTGGTCACCTTTCATAGATGCAGATTCTGGAGTCTCCCCGTTAGCGAACTTCTGCCAAGCTAGCATAGACTTACAGATGTGTATACCTCTATCGTTTACAAGGTTAACTTTTGTTACGTTATATCCGTTAGCCTCAGCAATTTTAGCCACTGAATAACCTAATAAGTTATTACGTACGTGACCTAGGTGAAGAGGTTTATTAGTGTTAGGTGAAGAATATTCCACCATTAAGTTACTATTTCTAGGAGCTTTAAATCCGAACTTTTCATTTTTCTCTATTTCATTGAAACGCTCAACCCAGAAAGATTCTTTAAGTTTAATATTCAAGAAACCCTTAACTACGTTAAAGTTTTCGATTTCTGGGAAAATAGAAACTAGCTTCTCCCCTATTTCATTAGCTGTAGCCTCTGGAGACTTACGGCTGATTTTAAGTAGAGGGAATACTACTAAAGTTACGTCACCCTCAAATTCTTTACGTGTTTTTGAAAATTGAATCATCGACTCAGCGATTTCACAACCGTAAAGTTCTGAAATTACTTTAACAGATGATGATTGAAAAAAAACATCTATATTCATATCTCTTTATATAAAATTAGGCAATGTGCCCGTTTAAAAATCTAATATACCCTTTAGTCTCTTTGACTTTGTATTACTAACAAATACTAAAACAAAATCTCCATTAAGGGGAGTTCTATTAACTGCATTCCGCAAAGATACGAAAAATTTTGTTACTTTTGCATTCTGAAACAAAAAGCAACACAAGTTTAACAAGAATTACTAAAAAATTATTTATCATTATATACGTATGAAACTAGCAAACATTGATTTTAAAAAATACCCACTATTTTTAGCACCTATGGAAGATGTTACAGATCCCTCTTTTAGATATATCTGTAAAAAATTTGGTGCTGATATGGTATACACAGAATTTATTTCTGCGGATGGTCTTATACGTGACGGAGGAAAATCAGTAAAAAAGTTAGATATTTTCGACTATGAACGCCCTGTAGGGATACAAATATATGGAAACCAAGTAGAATCTATGGTAGAAGCGGCATTACGCGCTGAGGCAGCCGCGCCAGAAGTCATAGATATTAATTTTGGCTGTCCTGTAAAGAAAATCGCAGGTCGTGGTGCTGGTAGCGGCATGATGCAAAATGTACCTCTTATGGTAGAGATTACTAAAGCAATAGTTGACGCTGTAAAACTTCCAGTTACTGTAAAGACTCGTTTAGGGTGGGACTCAGAATCTAAAAACATAGAAGAAATAGCCCTAAAATTACAGGAAGTAGGTATAACAGCTCTAACAATACATGGGCGCACACGAGCACAGATGTACAAAGGTGAGGCAGATTGGACTTTAATAGGCAAAATAAAAAACGATCCTAAAATTACTATTCCTATAATAGGAAATGGTGATGTGGACTCTGCACAGAAGGCTAAAGAGATGTTTGACAGATATGGTGTTGATGCTATCATGGTAGGTCGTGCAACTTATGGCAGACCATGGATATTTAAAGAGATAAGCCACTACTTAGAGACAGGTGAACTGATAGATCAACCGTCCGTTATAGAACGTGTAGACCTAGCAAAGGAACACCTAGCAAAATCTATAGAAATAAAAGGTGAAAAAGTAGGACTTTTTGAGATGCGTCGTCACCTTAGTAGTTATTTTAAGGGACTTCCAAACTTCAAGGAGACTCGTTTAAAACTGGTAACAGAAGTATCACCTGAGGTTCTATATACACTTCTTGACGAGGTGGCAGAACGCTGGGGTGAATACGACTTCTCTCAAACTGTACCACCTCACATATATAACTCAGCTCAATAAAATTTAATATTATGTTTGAAATTTTACTTTTACTAGTCGGACTAGGTCTTATATTAGCAGGAGCTAGTGTAATGACAGATGGTGCTTCAAAATTAGCAACAAAATTTGGCATTTCAGAGTTTGTTGTAGGACTTACTGTTGTCGCTATAGGCACTTCTGCCCCAGAATTAATAGTCACTATAATGTCTGCATTGAAAGGCAGTGGTGACGTTGCCGTAGGTAATGTTGTAGGTTCTAATATCTTTAACACCTTATTAATTT
>JAWXTP010000137.1:0-7467 GCA_044433415.1 Rikenellaceae bacterium | reverse complement strand
TTTTATGGTTATATCTATATAATATAATCACAACTTTATTAAAAAAAGCATCATGAGTTACAAAAGTTTAGACTAATATGTTGTGATAATTAAAAAGTTGTGATAACCACCGTAATCACAATCTTGTGATTACGGTGGTGTGGGAGGTCGCAGTGGGAAATAATCCCACTGCTCCTACCCGATTAGGTGCGGATGTTTAAAAAAGCTGAGTTTTACTCAATGCAGAAGGTAGCATATAAAGGCACAGATTTGATATTATTTTCGAATCCAAAATTTTTCTTTGAAAGTCTTATACCATAGGGGCAGTTATATCTTTTCATGAATAGGTCAAGGCTCCGCGAGCGAACATTAACACCGCTCTTAACTTCGATAGGGATTATATTATCCTCTTTCTGCATAACGAAATCTACCTCAGCTTTACCATCGCTATACCAATAGATTAACGGTATAGATGCATTTGCAAGAACCTGTGCAACATAGTTCTCAGTCATACCTCCTAAGAATGTGTTTTCGCTGTTAGTAGGTGAAAGTATAGTCTGTAAGGGCATGCCTGAACGCATTGTTAGCATTCCAATATCGCTCATATATAGCTTGAAATTACTCAAATCAGTATAAGCCTTTAGGGGAATATAGCCTTGTTCTAGGGAGTAACATTTCAATACTACTCCTGCATATAATAACCACTCTATAGCCTCTCCAAATATGGATGCTGAACCTCCTTTTTGCACCACTTTATATTGGAATTTCTTATTGTTTTTTGCAAGTTGAGCAGGCACAGAGTCGTAACAAGCTCTAATCTTAACGCTCATAGATGGTTGAGCATATTTAGCCATATCGGCAATATACTCATTTGTAATGTTGCTCTGAATCTTTTGAGCTACAAGGTAACTATCTGTCTCAATAAACTTGGCTATTGCTTCTGGCATTCCTCCAACGATAAAGTAGGAAGCAAAAAGCTTTAATCCCATATCGTGATACGCCTCGTCAATAGCTTTGTCGTTAGAGTAGTGTTCCCTTATGATTTCTACAAGTTTATCTTTATTCATAGCCCAAAGAAACTCTTCAAAATCCATAGGGTAGAGAGTTATTTCATCGACCTTGCCAACAGGAAAGGAGAATTTTTCACGATTAATAGCAACACCTAAGAGTGAACCTGCAGCAATTATATGGTACTGCGGAGCTTGTTCACAGAAATATTTCAACGATGTGAGTGCTCTTCCACACGCTTGTATCTCGTCAAAGAAGATGAGGGTTTCACCTGCAATGATTTGCTCCCCTGTATGTATTTCAAGATATTGAATGATTCCCTTTGGGGTAATATCTCCATCGATAAAAGCGCCAACCGTAACATCTATTTCAAAATTAATGGTGACTACATTTTTGAAACTAGCTTGACCAAATTCCTCGATAACGTATGATTTCCCAACCTGACGAGCACCATTAACGATTAATGGTTTTCTGTCAATTTTATCTTTCCACGCCACAAGGTGACTCATTATTTTTCTTTTCATATACAGCTCTATTTTTTGCAAATATAACTGTTAAGTTCGGAAAAATCAAGAAATATCATACTTTTCCGAACTTAACAGTAAAAATACAAGAAAAAAGCCGTCCCTAACTTCTGATGTAAAGTTTAGTTGCTTCTGCCTTCGTATACATATTTGAATAGCATGTTTCGAAGTTTATTAGCTATTTCAGGATATTCGTTAATAACATTACGTGTTTGTGCAGGGTCTTTATCTAAATCGAATAACTCAAATTCTGCACCTAATTTCTCAGCGCCTAGAGCCTCTCTAAACCAGCTAGGTTCAGAGGAACAGCTACCAGTTTTTGCATAAACAAACACCCAATTTTCATGGCGTAAAGCAAGTGCACCTTCTGCGCTATGGTGGATAGCCATGTTACGGACCTTTTCCACCTTTTTACTAGGGATAAGTTCATCGATAAAGCTAAAGCTATCTTCTGCGTATCTTCTGTTATAGTCGGTGTCTATTAGGTCTGCCACTGTAGCAAGGATATCAGTTTGAGAAACTAGTCTATCGCTTACTTTGCCTTTTTCTACCATTCCGTTATAAGAAACGATAAAAGGTGTTGTATGACCACCTTGGTATAAGTCGCGTTTCACGCCTCTAAGTTCGCCCATAGAGCGGTGATTATAAACGTCTATATATTTATATGTTTGTATCTCTGGGCCATTGTCAGAAGCAAAAAGTATGATGGTATTATCTAGTTGGTTTGTTTCTTTCAGAGCATCTATGATACGTCCTACAGCCCAATCTAGTTGATATACGAAGTCGCCATATAGACCCACTTCTGTTTTCCCTTGAAATTGTTTAGCAGGAACATGAGGGTAGTGAGGGATATGAGGGGCATAATATAAGAAGAAAGGTGCCTCTTTTTTAAGATTGAAATTCTTGTTTTTACCTTTACCGCCAGCACATTTTACATATTCTACAGCCTTTTCTATATAGTACATCTGTGCTTCTTCCATATCGAATTTTTCGAATTGAGGGTCACCATCTTTACTCATACCATTTTCGAAGTACCAGCGTGCGCCATCTCTTTTTTCTGCTGTTGTTGGTTCGTCATGGCAGGCGTAAGTGCGTGAGTAGTATGAGTGGCCAAACCAGCGATGTATAGCTTCATAGGTAAAGCCTATAGCTTGTGCGCCAGGTATTGGTTTACTATAATCTATACTTTTAGGTGATACGTCCAATCCGTCACGTTCTGGGCGTGCTGCGCTTTCCCAGTCTCCGCCAAGTCCCCACTTACCGATAGCAGCAGTATTATAGCCATTATCTTTAAGCATAGAAGCGATAGTAAGTCTATCATCTGTAATACGAGGTAGAGCGCCTGTCTTAGGGTTTCCACTTTTAAGTTCTGTGCGCCATGAGTAGCACCCTGTAATTATTGAATATCTACTAGGTCCTGATATGCTACTAGGAGAGTGAGCATCAGTAAACATAATGCCATTTGCGGCTAATTTATCAATGTTGGGAGTAGGGATTTTGCTATCTTCATTATAGCATCCCACATCGCCATACCCTAAGTCATCAGCATAAATGATAACAACATTAGGTTTCTTAGGTTCTGTGTTATTTTGTGCTACAGCGCACACTGAACTAGATAAAAGGATAACAGAAATAGGGGTAATTCTAGTTTTCATTTTAATCGTTTTTAAGTTAATTAATATTAGGGGACTTCTAAAAATTGGATTTTAACGCTTTTAGATTTATAAGTTTTAGGTTTGAAATTTTCAAAATATGCCATAGGAACCACTATGCCATCATTTTGAAAACTTCAAACCTAAAACTTCTAAATCCAAAATCGAATAAAACCGATCATTAGAACTCCCCCATTATTTTATATCTATTAGGTCAATAAACCTAACAAAGTGCAAATATAGCAAAACGACACCAATAATCCAAATATATGATTACTGATGTCGTTTTATTTATTATTAGTCGTTTATGATATTCAGTCGCTTGTCGCTAACACGATATCAATTACCATGCAGGTCTCGTCATTGCGGGCTTGACCCGCAACCTCGACCTCCCTCAGCAGGTTGGAGTTTCTTTGCATTGCATTTACCTAACACTCAGGTTTTTTACTATGAGCGGTTAATAACGTCCACGGCTGTCCGCTTTTTCCAAGAATGGTTTAGGGAAGCGTTAAAGCATAGCTGTTAGAGCTTCCCTTGATTTTTGCGTTTTTTAAAGTTTTAAGCGGAGCAGCCTCGACGGCTGTGAGCATTGGAATTTTAAAAAAGGTCGCAAAGATGAGCCGTTATTGGGAAAAGCCTTCCCGAACCTCCCAAAGCGAAACTATTTTTTCTTCTCGCGGGCGTCTTTGCGCGTCATTAGCATGATCTGTGTCACAAATTCGGCTAGCCACGCTTCGCTATATCCCAATGCTTGGCGTGAAGCGCGGATATTATTCACGGCTCTAGTTGTAGCCTCGTCTTTCCAGTATTCTTTGGTAAGTAGTTTTTTAATAGCAGAGTTAACCGTAGGTCTCACCATGCTTTTAAACAGCATAGAAGCCTGAAGTTTCCATTGAAGTTCATTAGAAAGGTAGGTCATCAAGTCGTTAGTGAAGTTCCCGAAGGCGAAGAAATATCCTTGAATATCTCTCATACCTTTACAGTTTTTACGTATTGAAGAGTCTATTTCTTTAAAGAATGTTTCGTTCATTCCGTAATCAGCCACCATAGTTTTGCGAAGGTGTGATCTTTCAGCAATACCCATCTTGCCACCTACAGTAGGTATGCGCATCATACGTTTGTACATCGCAAATTCTGGTACAAGGTTAAGGTTTGTGATTCCCACATGTGCCACAATTGATGCTTGATAGTAAATGCGAATTAGTGACATGAATTCTTCAACATTTGTTTGAACATCATTTTTTGGATCTACGTCTGTGTTTTTCTTACCAAAAAATTTTGAAAATAATCCCATAGTTATATATTTTTATTTCTATTCTAAATTTATTTTAGATTTACATGTAAAATTAATCATCAAAGATAATACATTTATTGGAAAAAATAAAATATTGAGATGTATTTAATTAGGAGTGCTATAAATCAATATATAGGGGTTTGTAGGGTGTGGTTGTAAAAATTATATGTAAACCACACAATAAAATACAAACCGTTTTTGTTATATATGTCTAACTGATAGTGCTTTTGATGAATGAGGGCACATAATAAAATTAAAAGTAATATCGTTATATAAACCGAAATTGGACGTAAAGAAAAATTTAAAATATGTAGGCTATATTTTAAACGTTAAAAATCAAATTTTAAGGACAGGGCAAATCTAAAGTTTATAAAAAATAGGTTAGTAGGAGATCTACTATTAATCTATGTTTGTATAATAGTAGAACACCCATAAATATTCACTAATTAAAAATCGTATGAATACAAAAATCATTTTACCAGTTGTGGTCGCTGCAATTGTAGGTTCAGTGGCTTCACTTTCAGTTACAAAATTTACAGAATTTCAGCAAGAAACACAGGTGACTGAACAAACAAATATTTCAAATACAAGCTCTTATAAGTTTGCCTCAAACCCTATGGAGCATACAGAAACAACATTTCCTGATTTAACTTATGCAGCAGAAAATACAGTCCCTGCGGTCGTATACATAGAAAATACCTCTATTGTAGAACAGTCAAATCCTTATTATGGAGGAGGTTATGATCCATTCTATGAGTTCTTTGGTATTCCTCAACAAGGCAGAAGTCAAGGACGTACTCAACCTAGAGAGTCTCGTTCTAGTGGTTCTGGTGTTGTAATCTCTAAGGATGGATATATTATCACTAATAACCATGTTATTGAAAATGCTACAGAGTTAAAGGTAACACTTTCTGATGAAAGAAGTTACCCTGCAAAACTTATAGGTACAGACCCTACAACAGATATCGCTCTTATAAAGATTGATGCTCAGGACTTACCTACAGTAGAGTTTGGAGATTCTGAGAAACTGCGTTTAGGAGAATGGGTTGTCGCTGTAGGTAGCCCTTATGGTCTAAGCTCAACAGTAACAGCAGGTATCGTAAGTGCTAAAAGTAGAAACTTAGATGTTATACCTAGTCAGTTTCGTATAGAATCGTTTATTCAAACTGATGCAGCCGTTAACCCTGGTAACAGTGGAGGTGCTCTAGTAAATACTAAAGGTGAGCTAGTAGGTATAAACACAGTTATTAAGTCGCCTACAGGATCATATACAGGCTATTCGTTTGCTGTACCATCAACTATCGTTAAGAAAGTTATTGTTGACCTTATGGAGTATGGAGTGGTACAACGTGCTATGTTGGGAGTAAGCTATAGTGAGATAAATGATGCTTTCTTAGAGTCACAAGGTAAGGAGTTAGGTATTACTGAGAAAGGTGGTTTATATGTAGCTGAGTTGACAGCTAATGGAGCTGCTCAAGATGCAGGTATTCAGGTAGGTGATATCATAGTTGAGATAAACGGTGTGAAGACAGTAAATTCTGCACAGTTGCAAGGTGAGATTGCTAAGTTCAGACCTAATGAAAAAGTGAAAATTTCTGTAAAAAGAGATGGCAAAATGAAACATTTTGAAGTGCTGTTGCGTAATAAGGCTGGAGAGACAAAGCTACTAGAGAAAGATAGCATTGATATGGTTGCCTTTTTAGGTGGTCAGTTCCGCGATTTAACTGCTAAACAGCAGAAATCATTAGAAATAGACAATGGAGTGCAAGTTATCAAAGTAGGTAATGGACTACTTGCGAAAGCAGGTATCAAAGAGGGTTATATCATAACTCACATCAATGGACGAGCTATCAAAACGGTTAGTGATTTAGATAGATTAACTCAGAAAGTTCAAACAATTGATGGTCTTTACCCTAATGGACGATATATAAGCTACTCTGTTATAAACGAATAACAGCAAACAATTAAGATGAGACAGTTAAAAATCACAAAATCAATCACAAATCGTGAGAGTGCTTCTTTAGACAAATACCTTCAAGAAATTGGCCGTGAGGACTTAATTTCTGTAGAAGAGGAGGTAGACTTAGCCCAACGAATTAGAAAAGGAGACCAAGAGGCGTTAGAAAAACTTACGCGTGCTAACTTACGTTTCGTGGTATCAGTTGCAAAACAATATCAAAATCAGGGGTTAAGCCTTCCTGACCTTATTAATGAGGGTAACTTAGGTCTTATCCGTGCAGCTGAGAAATTTGATGAAACACGTGGTTTTAAATTTATTTCTTATGCAGTATGGTGGATTCGTCAATCGATTCTTCAGGCTTTAGCTGAGCAGTCACGTATTGTACGTCTTCCACTTAATCAAGTAGGTTCATTAAATAAGATTAATAAGGCGCTTGCTAAATTTGAGCAGGAGCACGAGCGCACTCCTTCACCTGAGGAGTTAGCAAATGAGCTTCAATTACCAAAAGAGAAGGTGTCTGACACTCTTAGAGTATCGGGTCGTCACGTGTCAGTTGATGCACCTTTTGCTGAGGGTGAAGATAATACACTTCTAGATGTGTTAGCTAATAATGACTCTCCAAATGCAGATAGAGGACTTATCAATGAGTCTCTAGCTACAGAGGTTGATAGAGCTTTAGCTACTTTAACTGAAAGAGAAAGAGATATTATACGTTATTTCTTTGGCATTGGATGCTCAGAGATGACTTTAGAGGAGATAGGTGAAAACTTTGGACTAACACGTGAACGTGTACGTCAGATTAAAGAAAAAGCTATCCGCCGTCTTCGTAATGCTTCTCGTAGCAAGTTGTTGAAATCTTACTTGGGATAATCTTTTATAAAAAGCACAAGCCACTTTACAAAACTGTAAAGTGGCTTGTGCTTTTTTTAGTATAATACTCCCAGCAAAAAGTACCAGTTGATAATGTAAAAATTAATGGTTACTTTTGAGCAGTAAAAAAGAGTATTACTATGGCAACGAGAAGAAAATTTAGTGCATCCTTTAAGGCGA
>JAWXTP010000136.1:0-7487 GCA_044433415.1 Rikenellaceae bacterium | reverse complement strand
AGTATGTTACAATACTTCTTGTACCCCTATCAAAGAGTAGCTAAATCGATGTAAATGTATGAAAATTATTGTAATCTACCAAATTTTTTTTTCAAATTTGTTGTATTTTAATAGTAAATATTGTATTTTATTAAATAACAATAATATGTGCCAAAATATGTATAAATATATAAAGTGTTGTGTTTTAGTTAATTGCGCATATTGTAAAGTGTTGTTTTAGTGGAAATGATAAATGATTAAAAATATATAATTATTTGAGAGATTTATTATTATATCTTTTGTTTTAGTTGAATTTTAATAGTATAATTGTTATATACTTACATATCCATAAAATTTTGATAGCAAAATAGTTAAGGAAACCTCTAGAACTCCTCATAAATTATAATACGGTAAGTACCACTTAAAGTATGTTTGTTTATTAATATTATTTTTGTGATTTATTTAATGTTGAATAATGTTATTTCTTATTTTACAGTACTCTAATAATACTCATACCATCACGCATAGGTAGAATTACTATTTCAACACGACTGTCGTTTTTTACGAACTCATTAAATTCAAGTATACCTTTAGTATAGGTATCTTTTAGGTTTTTAGGAGATTTATCTGTTACCTTTCCGTCCCAAAGAACATTATCAGCAAGAATAATAGAGCCTTTAGTGACGTAACCTCCATCAAAAAGCATGTTGTAGTAAGCTAAGTATTCTCTTTTGTCACCGTCCATAAAAACAAGTTCAAAAGTTCCACCTAGACGAGGTACTACATCTAAGGCCGAACCTATATGTTGAAAAATCTTATCCTTAAAACCGCTCTTCTCAAAGGCTTGTTCAGGGATATACGAAATCTCATCGTTTATATCTATAGTGTGTAGTTCAGTACCCTGTTCAAGTCCTGATGCTAGACATATAGCTGAATAACCTGTGAAAGTACCTATTTCTAATATTCTTTTAGGCTTTAACATAGCTACAAACATCTTTAAAACAAGCCCTTGTATATGACCAGAAATCATACGTGGTTGAACCGTTAGGAGGTTTGTAGTTCTATCTAGTTCTTTAAGTACGTTTAATTCGTCAGAAGAATGCTCTTTAATATATAAATCTAATAGTTTGTCCATAGTTGCGTTTATTTGTAAATTAGCATTGATAAATTGCTTTCACAGAACACTTCGTTTGCAACTTCAATTATATCTTTTGTGTTTACTGCTTCAACTTTCTTTTTTAAGGTGTCTAATGAGTCAACTTTACCATAAAGTAGCATGCTTTTCCCAGCAGAGAGCATCATATTTTCGCCGCTATCAGATGATATAAGGAGCTGACCTATGAATTGTTTTTTTATTTTTGAAAGTTGTATAGAACTCATTTCTACGTCACGTAACTTTTTTAGTTCCAGGTTTACAAGTTCAATACAACGGTCTAGGTTTTCTTTTTCTGTGCCAAAATATATAGATGACACACCACAATCACTATAAGCAGTTGTACCGGCTTCTATGTTATAAGACAAACCATATTTTTCTCGTACAACACTGTTTAATCTACTATTGGCATTTGCACCACCAAGTAGGTTTATAAGCACAGCTAGAGGTACTCGTTTTATGTTGAAATTGTCGTAAGATATACCTCCAATTATGCAATGTTTCTGGTAAGTTCCTTTAGATGCTATGATGTTTTGTACTTCATAATTTAGCATCTTTGAGCGTTCACAGCTGCGTAAGCTAGGCTCACAATCTTCGAAATATTTCTCACAAATCTGCTTAAACCTTATAAAAGTGATATTGGCAACCATAGAAAATACCATCTCAGAAGTTACATAATTTCTTTTGGTGAAGTTTAAGATTGTATCACGGTTAATTTTGCGTAAAGAGCGTTTTGTGCCAAGTATGCTTCTGCCTAGTGTTGAACCTTTGAATATCATATCTTCAAAGTCATCATATATAAGTTCCGACGGAGAATCTTTATATGAGTTTATTTCATCAATTATTACTACACGCTCCTTATCTATTTCATTTTCTGGATAGATAGAGTTGAAAACTACGTCTTTAATAAGGTCTACACCTCTTAGTATATCACTTTTAAGTACGGTAGCGTGTACTACAGTTTCTTCTTTTGTGGTGTAAGCATTAAGCTCACCTCCTACATTATCAAGGTAGGAATTTATGTGATAAGGCTTACGTTTTTTCGTTCCTTTAAAAAGCATGTGTTCAACAAAGTGAGCAACACCATGTTCAGCTTCTAGCTCATCACGTGTTCCGACACCTATTGTTAAACCCATAGTTGCGACATTAGAAGAAGTGCGTTGAAACACACATCTGATACCGTTTTTTAATTCAAAGTGTTCTATTTTCATGTACTTTTAAAGTAACTGTTTTTAAGGGTAGATTTTATAGATTTAAAAAATACAAGTATATGTATCTAAATTAAAATTAGCCGTACCATCACTGATACGGCTTAATTTTATATGTGTATAAATAGGTTATTATGCCTAGCCTATAGGGCAGCAAACTAGCTATCCGCTTTTTGTTGCCGGACACTAAAGTATCTATTCAACTTCTGAGAATTCGTCTGTTCCAACAGAACATAACGGACATTCCCAACCATCAGGTAGATCTTCAAAAGCAGTTCCTGGAGCGATTCCGTTATCTGGATCTCCAATTTCTGGGTCGTAAACCCAGTTACATACATCACATACGTATTTTTTCATAATTCAAAAAATTAATGTTGTTATTTGTAAGGTATGTTCTAACTTGCTGAATTAGAGCTTACCTCTGTAAATTTAAAGTGCGTGTTTTATCACTTAAGTTTCTTAAAATAGAACAACTTTTTTGCCAAAGATGTAGCTTTAAAATCCGAAAGCGTTAAAACCCAGTTTTTAGAAGTTCCCTTAGAATCTTACCCCTGTATAAGTTTGAGGAGTAAGTACTCTTAACTCAGCTTTAACCTCTTCGCTAACGTCAAGGTTATTAATAAACTCAGCGATACCTTCCTTAGTGATAGCGTTGTTAGTACGTGTAAGAGCTTTTAACGCTTCGTAAGGATTAGGGTAGTTTTCTCTACGTAAGATAGTTTGAATACCCTCAGCAACAACAGCCCAGTTGCGTTCAAGATCTGAATCTATAGCAGCGTTATTGATGATAAGTTTATGAACTCCACGAAGAATAGAACGTATAGCAATAACAGTATGAGAAATTGGTACACCAACATTTCTAAGTACTGTAGAGTCTGTTAAGTCACGTTGAAGACGAGAGATAGGAAGTTTTGCTGAAAGGTGTTCAAAGATAGCGTTAGCAATACCAAGGTTACCTTCACCATTTTCAAAGTCAATAGGATTAACTTTGTGAGGCATAGCAGAAGAACCTACTTCACCAGCTTTAATTTTTTGTTTGAAGTACTCCATAGAGATGTAAGTCCACATGTCACGGCTAAAGTCAATAAGAATAGTGTTTATTCTTTTGAAACCGTCAAAAATTGCAGCTATATTATCGTAGTGTTCGATTTGTGTAGTGATTTGTGAACGCTCAAGTCCTAGAGTGTTGTTTACAAAATTATTTGCAAAATCTACCCAGTTTATTTGAGGATACGCAATGTAGTGAGCATTGAAGTTACCTGTAGCACCACCAAATTTAGCAGGGCAAGGTACAGCTTTAAGTAGTGCAAGTTGTTTGTTAAGACGTTCAACGAATACCATAATTTCTTTACCTAAACGAGTAGGAGAAGCTGGTTGTCCATGAGTGTGAGCTAACAAAGGAACATCTTCCCATTCTTTAGCAAGACCAGCTAGAGTGTCTATTAAGTCTTGAATAAGAGGATAATAAACATTGTTAGCAGCATCACGTAAAGAGTAAGGTGTTGCAGTGTTGTTGATGTCTTGAGATGTTAAACCAAAGTGTACAAATTCACGTGCTTCACCAAGGTTTAAAGCGTCCATTTTTTCTTTAATGAAATATTCTACAGCTTTAACGTCGTGATTAGTCGTTTTTTCAATTTCCTTTACACGAAGAGCGTCATCAGTTGAGAATGTACGATAAATGTCACGTAGTTTCTCATAATTTTCCTTATCAAAATCCTTTAATTGTTGTAAAGGGATTTCACATAGAGCGATAAAATACTCTATTTCAACCAAAACTCTATATCTAATTAGAGCATACTCCGAAAAATAACCTGCAAGTTCTCCACATGCTTTGCGGTAACGACC
The DNA here is from genome assembly GCA_044433415.1 of Rikenellaceae bacterium. Lineage (GTDB taxonomy): Bacteria > Bacteroidota > Bacteroidia > Bacteroidales > Rikenellaceae > JAWXTP01. The sequence continues at coordinate 3,299 of JAWXTP010000136.1, read as the reverse complement.
GTCAATAGGAGAAATTGATGTAAGTGTATTTAATTCCATTCTTTTGTTATGTTTGTTAAATTTTAATGACAAATTTATCTGCAAAGATACTCATTTTTATTGGTTACAAAAATAAGTTAAAGAAAATATCGTTATATTTGTCAAAGAATTATATATGTAAATTTGTAAAGATATGTACGTGTATTGTTTAAACGATTGACTAATAAATAATTGTAGTTAGTTTAGGTTTTTATATAGGAAATATTAATGTTAGATTAAAATAAATAAAATGGAAGTATTTTTAACAGTTGTGTTTTTTTTAGTGTTATTTTCGTATTTATTTGCAAAATTTTTACCCTATTTGTTAAGGTGGTTTATCTCTAGAAAGTTAAAAGACCTAAATAAAAATGGAGGTACTAATGGTCAATATACTTACACTAATTTTGGTGGTAATACGAGAAACACAAATACATATAGCGAACAACAGAAAACTAAAGAAGGGAAAGTGTATGTGAAAACTACAGATTCCGAAAAGACCTCTAAGAAAGTTAGTAATAACATAGGTGAGTATGTCGATTATGAAGATGTTAAGTAAATCTTTAGTGTCGGGCAGAAACTTTGAGAGGAGATTTTTTCATTAAAGGCTAGTATTTCAGACTTCTTCAAGGTCTATCCTTGCTTTGGGATATACTTTGAAGAAGTACTTTATTGTGAATTTAACAAAAAAAGACTACTTTTGTAGAAAATATATTATAAATGAAATTTACACTTCAACATACAACAGAAAACTCAAATGCGAGAGCAGGAGAGTTTGTTACTGATCATGGAGTTATAGAAACTCCTATTTTTATGCCTGTAGGTACGGCTGCAACGGTTAAGGGTGTTCTGCATAGAGATCTTAAATCTGATGTGAAAGCAGAGATAATATTAGGTAATACCTATCACCTTTACCTTCGTCCAGGGCTACAGATTATTAATGAGGCAGGAGGTTTACATAAATTTTCTTCTTGGGATAGACCTATTTTAACAGATAGTGGTGGTTTTCAGGTGTTTTCATTGGCTGAGAGACGTAAGATTACAGAAGAAGGATGTCACTTTAGTTCGCATATTAATGGTTCTAAGCATCTTTTCACACCTGAGAATGTTGTAGATACTCAGCGAATAATAGGTGCAGATATAATGATGGCTTTCGATGAGTGCCCTCCTGGTACTGCCACTTATGAGTATTCAAGAAAGTCTCTAGAGTTAACAAATAGGTGGTTAAAACGCTGTTTTGATCAGTATCATTCTACAGAGCCTCTCTATGGTCATTACCAGTCACTATTCCCTATAGTGCAGGGTTGTACTTATAAGGATTTACGTGTTAAATCTGCTGAGTATGTACAACAATTTGATGCTGATGGTTATGCTATAGGTGGTTTAGCAGTGGGAGAGCCTGCTGAGACTATGTATGAAATGATAGAGGTAGTAAATGAGGTACTTCCTACAGATAGACCTCGTTACTTAATGGGTGTTGGTACTCCTGTTAACATACTTGAAGCTATAGATAGAGGTGTTGATATGTTTGACTGTGTTATGCCTACTAGAAATGGACGTAATGGCATGCTTTTTACGTGGGATGGCATAATAAATATTCGTAATAAGAAATGGGAGCGAGATTTTTCTCCTATAGATGAAAATTCTGATTGTGAGATTGATAGGATGTATTCTAAGGCTTACCTTCGTCATCTTTCGGTATCAGGGGAGATGCTTGCAGCACAGATTTCATCTATGCATAATTTAGCTTTCTATTTACAACTAGTTAAGGAAGCTCGTAAGCAAATTATTGCGGGTACATTTAAGCAGTGGAAAGAGACTATGGTTGTAAAACTTTCTACAAGAAGATAAAAAGTTTTATTTACGTAAAACCGCTGAAAATTAAATAGTTATGAAATCTTGGTTTAAAAGTATAAAGAAACTTAAAATAGGCATACTCGACCGTTACATTATTGGTAAGTTTCTAGGAACATATTTGTTTACAATTTTAATGCTAGTCATTATTATTGTAGTTTTTGACGTTGTCGAGAAAATGGATGACTTCTTGGAGCTTAATGCGCCTTTAATGGATGTTGCCTTTAAGTATTATTTGAACTTTGTACCTTTTTTTATAAATCAGTTTAGTGGGTTGATAACATTTATTGCCGTAATTATGTTTACGTCAAAAATGGCGTACGACACCGAGATTATAGCTATGTTGTCAGGAGGAGTTAGCTTTAAGAGACTGGTGTGGCCTTATTTCATTTCAGCTTTTATAGTTACAGCTATGTCTTTAGCATTGAATATGTATATTATTCCGAGAACTAATGTTACGAGGTTGGATTTTGAAGCTAAATACCTAAAGAAGAACAAAAGAGACAACTTCGAAAGTTTTATATATAGACAAGTTTCTCCAGGTACTTTTATATCTTTGAAAGGGTATAATAGTATAACAAAGAGTGCTAGCTTTTTGGTACTTGAAACCTATGATGGAGGTAAGATAGTGTCGTCTTTATCAGCTAAAGATGCTAAATTTGATGAATCTTCACTACATTGGAGAGCTCCACGTTATTTAACTAGAACTTATGAAGGAGATGTTGAAACTCTTGTTAAATATGATTCGCAGTTAGATACTATGGTGAATTTAACATCGTCGGAATTAGGGAAAGTAGAAAACTTTATCCAGACGTTAACAATAGATGAACTTATAGATTTCATTGATGAGCAGAAACAGAAAGGTTCAGATATGATTGATACGTTTGAAGTAGATAAATATAATCGTTTTGCATATCCTTTTTCTACTTTTATATTAACACTGATAGGGCTTTCGTTATCATCACGTAAAGTTCGAGGAGGTACAGGGTTACATATAGGGATAGGGATAGGTCTTTGCTTCTCATATATTATGGCTATGCAGCTTACCAATGAGTTTGCAAAAGCAGGAGATATGCCTACAATGATAGCGGTGTGGCTGCCAAATATAATATTTACTTTTGTCTCTATTTATCTATATAATAAAGCTCCAAAATAGACAAGTAAGCATTTTTAGATCTTACATTAATTTAATCTTAGAAGTTCCCTTTACAAGGATTTGTATAATTGGTTGAATTTCTATATCTTTGCACAAAAATTTAAAAAAAATATGGGAAACTTAGTAGCAATAGTTGGACGCCCTAACGTGGGTAAAAGTACTTTCTTTAACCGTCTAGTAGGACATCGCCAAGCAATTGTAAATGACACATCTGGTACAACTCGTGATCGCCATTATGGTAAGACAGATTGGGGTGGGAGAGAATTTTCGGTAA
>JAWXTP010000135.1:0-7699 GCA_044433415.1 Rikenellaceae bacterium | reverse complement strand
TTTGCGTTTTTCGGAAAAGAACGCGGAGCAACCTCGAGGTTGTGAGCACTTCTTTTTCGGAAAAGGTGAAAAATGTAGGCCGTTATTGGGAAAAGCCTTCCCAAAGGTTAAATCCCGTCCACAAACTTAATAAAGGAAGGTGTTGTAAGGATAACGCTCCTTGTGCAACCCCCTGACTACGGAGTATAAGAGCTTTTTAAAATCCTCTAACTCCATGCGCTCCTTAGCAGAGATAAAGATACAGTTATCATTCATCTTAGCGTACCAGCTACTTTTAAGCTCATCTAAAGAATAGTTTTCACGAGTTTTAGGAGTCAAATCATCCTCATCTTTCTTAACATAAGTAAAAGCATCTATTTTATTAAACACAAGCAAGGTAGGTTTATCTTTAACACCTATCTCTGCTAGAGTTTCTCCAACTACTTTATACTGATCCTCAAATTGAGGGTGAGATATATCGACAACATGCACTAGTAGGTCAGCCTCACGAAGCTCATCAAGAGTAGACTTGAAAGACTCTACAAGTTGGTGAGGAAGTTTTCTAATAAAACCTACGGTATCACTTAAAAGAAAAGGTAAGTTATCAATAACCACTTTTCTAACTGTAGTGTCAAGAGTTGCAAAGAGTTTATTTTCAGCAAAAACTTCACTTTTTGCTAACATATTCATTATTGTTGACTTTCCAACATTGGTGTAACCCACAAGAGCTACCCTTATCATATTACCACGTCCACTACGTTGAGTAGCCATTTGTCGGTCAATTTTTGTAAGGTCAGCTTTTAACTTAGATATCCTATCACGGATGATACGTCTATCGGTTTCAATTTCGCGTTCACCAGGACCACGCATACCAATACCACCACGTTGACGTTCAAGGTGAGTCCACATGCCCGATAGACGAGGTAGTAGATACTGATACTGAGCTAATTCTACCTGTGTTGTGGCATAGGCTGTAGTTGCCCTTTTAGCAAAAATATCGAGAATAAGAGATGTTCTATCTAATATTTTAACCTCTAACTCACGTTCTATGTTACGTAATTTTGAAGGGGATAATTCATCGTCAAAAATCACACAGCCTATTTCGTTTTCTTCTATATAATTTTTAATCTCCTCTAACTTACCGCTACCTACGTAGGTTTTGATATTAGCTTTAGACATTTTCTGAGTAAAACGCTTCATAGTAATAGCGCCTGCTGTTTCAGCAAGAAACTCTAATTCGTCAAGGTATTCTGTAGCTAACTGCTCAGTTACACCATCACTAATTACAGATACTAGAACCACACGTTCACTTCCATCATCAATTAATTTGCCTTTTTCCATACTTTGTTTTGAGAAACAACCATTACAACGGCTGTTTTGTTAAATATTTTGTATAATAACAAAAATGGGGCTATACTATAAAAGCTAGCCCCAAATTAGTTATGAGTTTATACCCAGTTTATAAGTTTCCTTATACTATTACTGTAAGTTAAATACTACAGGAATGTTAATAAGTACACGTACTTTTTGTCCACGTTGCTCACCTGGAGTCCATTTTGGTGATTTCTTAACAACTCTTATAGCTTCTTCAGCTAAAGATTTATCAACGTTAGCTGCGTTCATAGCTACAACATTTGTAACAGAACCATCTTTATCAACAACGAACTGGATGAATACTTTACCAGTAATGTTGTTTTCTTCAGCGATAGAAGGGTATCTTACGTTTTTAGCTACCCATTGGCTAAATAACGCGTGAGTACCTCCTTGGAAAGTAGGCATTGTTTCAGCAATAACCATAGGAGCTTCTTCTTCTACCAACTCTTCTTCTTCACCACCAACATCTTTGATGACAATTTGCATGTCCTCAGTGTTCTCCATGTCAAATACAGAAAGGTCTGTTTCCGTTTCGATTTCGTTGTCAACAACTTTTAACACGTCAGATACTACAGGAGCTGCAGCCTTAGGTGGCTCAACTTTTTTCTCTTCTTGACGAGTAATTTCAACTTGTTCAACTTCTACAATTTCTTGTTCAGTAGCCATTACTTCAATAACAAACTCTGGTTTGCTCCAATTGAATAAATAAATTACCAAACTCAAGGCAATTGCTAAGCCTAACAATAAAAAAATGCTTTTCTTGTTTTCAAGATCTGCTTTTTGTGATTTTTTTACTTCCATTATTTTATACTTTTAAACGTTTTATCAAATTTGAGTTAAAAAGAGTTAATTTGAACGAGTATTTTTACTTTTTCATTTTACAAAAGTGTGAAAAAAAATTCAAAGAAAAAAGTTAAATAACTAAAAAAAGTTATTTTTTTTTATTTTTAGGTGTTTTTTATTGATATTTGGCTTATAAATCTATTTTTGTTATTTATTATTTCTACAAAATTCACTACTTTTGTATCATATTGAAGTGTAAATTATGAAAAACTAAGAGGTTTTTAGAGAAAAATAGTTATGATAAATAAAGAGTGGTTATACGGGAAAACTCTATCTGAGTTGGAAGATATTGTTGTTAATATCGGATTTAATAAATTTGTTGCTAAGCAAATTTGTGACTGGTTATATAAAAAAGGTGTTAATAGTTTTGAAGAGATGAAAAATCTTGGTAAAGCGAAAATTGCTATCCTTAATGAAAAGTATGAAGTAGGTCACTTTGACTATTCTTATGTATACGTGTCAAAAGATGGAACAAAAAAATACCTTTTCCCTACTCTAACAAATACCAAAATCGAAAGTGCTTACATTCCTGACAAAGAAAGAGCAACCCTCTGTGTATCATCGCAAAAAGGGTGTCGTATGGGCTGTAAATTCTGTATGACCGCAAGAGGTGGCTATAAAGGAAACCTAACTAGCGGTGAAATCCTTAACCAGGTGAAAATGATAGACGAAAGCGACAAGTTAACAAATATCGTATTCATGGGTATGGGCGAACCTCTAGACAACAGCAAAGAGGTATTCAGTGCGTTGGAAATATTAACTTCTGATTGGGGATATGGATGGAGTCCAACGAGGATTACTCTTTCGTCTATAGGTGTCATGGATAACCTTGAAAAGTTCTTAGATAACTCAAAGGTGCATCTTGCAATTTCTCTTCACTCTCCTTTCTCAGCTGAGCGAAAAAGCATAATGCCTGTAGAGAATAAGTTTCCTATAGCACAAGTCTTGGAACTAATAAAAAGATATGATTTTACTCACCAACGTCGTGTTAGTTTCGAATACATAATGTTTGACGGGATGAACGACACTCAAAAACATATTGATGAACTTGTCGATTCTTTAAGAGGTATACATTGTAGAATAAACCTTATTAGGTTTCATAAAATTCCCGATTTTGAACTTCTACCATCACCTCAGAAGCGAATTGAACAATTCCGTGATGCCCTTACACGGTCAGGCATAATAACAACTATAAGAGCTTCACGTGGTGAGGATATATATGCAGCATGTGGAATGTTAAGTGACAAAAAAAGTTAATTTTTATATAAAACTAATTTAACACCCAATAAATTATGAAATTTGAAGATCTATACAAAGAGGATATATTTGCTAATGAGCTAGGTATAACCCTTGACGAATTAAATGAGCAACACGCTTTGATGTCTGTAGTTGTGGAAACTCGTCACAAAAATGGTGGCAATGTAGGCCATGGAGGATTAATCTTTACACTTGCTGATATTGCTATGGCAGCATGTGCTAATTTTTTGCAGCCTGTTTCAGTATCAATACAGTCTGATATTAGGTTCTTAGCAGCAGCAAAGATAGGAGACAAATTAACCGCTGAAGCAATTGCTGTTTTTGGTCGTAAAAGCATGTTTAATGCACGTGTCACTATCACCAATCAAGATGGGGATTTAATAGCCGTTGCAGAAGGTATGTACCATACAAAACGAGTACAAATTTAAAAGAGTTAAAATCCTGTTTTTAGAAGCTATTTTAGTTTCTTAGAATAACAGAAGAAGGTTATTAGCAAACTCAAAAAATTAATAACCTTCTTTTGTTAGTAATGATGCCAAAACATATAAGAGTAACTATAAGCCAGATTTTAGAATTCCCCTTAATAAAGAGTAATAGATGATTTAATAAGGTATAGTTTTTCAATATCTGAGCGATTAATACGTATTTCAGAATCAGGATTTATACTTTGTAAGATAATAGAATCATTAGAATCATCTTCATCTCGTTTTATTATTCTCAATATACATTCTCCGTTTATTAGTATTACGTATTTATAACCATACATAATATCAGAACTATTTATTTCCTTAAGTAGGACTATGGAGCCTAATGTTATTTTAGGTTCTAAAGCATTAGAGTTTAGCCTTATTGCCAAATCACATTCTCCTGCAATTGGAACAAATATTGAATATGTTGCTTCGGGACGTTCGCTTGCTGATATTGATAAAATATTATAGTTATTATCCTCAAAAAAAGGAACACCTGAAGCCTGAGTGTTTGATGGTACTATATTGTTTTTCGAAAGAAGCATATTTCCTTCACCAAATATAAGCCATGACTTATTTATAGATGGGAAAACCGAAACAATTTTAGTTGCTAACGATTTACTTATTTTATTATTTCCTTTTTTAATTTGATACAGGTTTTCAGTGCGATTAAGACCTAGTTCCTTTGCGAATGAATTGGTGTTTTTTCCTGCCCACTTTATCACTTGCTCTAAGCGTTGCCAATCAGTCATAATTATAAAATATTTAGATAGTAAATACAATGAATAGTTTTTGTTTCTTATAAAAACGATGTAAAATTACAATAATATTTCAAATAAATGAAATTTTATGTTATATTTAACATATTTTTATATATTTTTGTGTTGTACAAACATTTTGTAATCAAAAAACAAGCCATTATGCAATATCATAAAAAATCATATATCTCAAATATAGAGATTGAAGGGTTAAATAAGAACTATTTAATCAAATGGCGTATTAAAAGAGGCGTTAATGTAATCTCAGGCATTAATGGAAGTGGGAAAAGTACGCTTTTACAGGCCGTATCAAACACTTTAGTGAATGGAGGTTACTTCAATCCTTACAAGCCAATAAGTAGCATAAAAATAGAGTTTGAAGACGGCGAAATTGTTGTTGTCGACAGAGAAAATGTTGATGAAGATCGACTTAAGATGTCTAATATTGATATAGTTAGTACTTTTGATTCTTCGGTACTGATTATGGAGGCTGTACAGAAACTTACGGACAATAAAGTAAAGACCGAGTTGGATTGGAGTTTATACAAAATAATGGAGCGCTACTTGAAATATCAGCTATTCATAGGTAAGAAGGCCATAGAACATTTAACAAAGGGAACATTAACAGATGAATTTAAGGTTTTAGCGCAACAGAAGGAGGTGTTTTTTGATATACTAGATGTTGCATTTAAGGATTCCCATAAAACAGTTATTAGGGAACGCGATGAACTTATGTTTCAAATGCAGGATTTAGAATTATCTCCTTATCAGCTATCTTCGGGTGAGAAGCAATTGATTATAATATTGACTTTGGTATTAACCCAGAAGAGAGAACTTTATATTTTGATTATGGATGAACCTGAAATTTCTCTTCATTTTGAATGGCAGAAAACTCTCTTTGATAATATATTATCTCTCAATCCTAATGTGCAAGTTATTACTTCAACGCATTCTCCAGCATTGATAATGGGAGGCTGGATGTCTTGTGTAAGTGATGTAAGCGATATAATAACTTTAGTACCTTTGTTAAACGATTAAATGTATACACTATGTCAAAATTAGTGCATAATATAAACTCAGCCTACCTAAAAGCGGCACAGAAATTTTCTAAAACAGACTTACGAGAGAAAATTTATGTGTTTGTGGAGGGCTATGGAGATATCTCTTTTTGGAGGTCTATACTTTCAAGGCACGAAACAGACAAATTGACGTTTGAGATAAATGTACCTGTACGTGAAGACCTTGCCAAGGGTAAGAAAGTGTTGCTAAATATGAAGGAGTCATTAGGCGACAATTTAATTATATGCTTAGATAGTGATTTTGATTATTTGTTGGGAGATGCTACAGAGCAAAGCAAGTTGGTAAACAGATCGCCCTATATTTTCCACACTTATACTTATGCTATAGAGAATTATTTGTGTTACCCTCCGTCATTGAGGGATATTACAGTAAAAGCTACAAAGAATGATAGGATAATCTTTGATTTTGAAAGATTCATGACAGATTACTCGGAGGTTATTTATAATTTATTCTTATGGTATGTATTTGCTGCACAAGTGAATACTTACTTGCATATTTTTACACTTGTGGATTTTAGAAATACCGTTCGGTTAAACTATGTAGATGTGGAAAATAATGGAAAATCTACTTTAGATTGGCTGAAAAGGCAGTGTTTAAAACGTGAGAAGTCTCTTATTCTAAAGAACAGGCATCATGTTAAAGCTGTTGACGAGATGCGAGTTAGTTTAGAGAAATTAGGAGTAACACCTCAGAATGTATATTACTTTATGCATGGTCACACTTTATATGACAATGTTGTCACAGTGCTATTAGAGTCCATTTGTGACTCTTTAAAGGAGTTAATGATAGAATTTATACGGTCTAGTAGTAAAAGGGGAGTAGCGCTGTCAAATGAGCTTAGCAACTACAAGAACAGCCTTCGTTCACCTAGTAAATTATTGTCTGACAATGAATCCTTTGAAGATTGTTCATTTTTTAAACTTTTAGAAGCAGATATACAGGAGTTTTTGAACAGTAGAACTCCAAGGGGAGTTAGGAGTTAAACGACAAGTGGCGATATAATTATATGGGACTTGTAAAAATTTGTTTTTATTGCTGAATTCAACCTGCGAATTCAGCATATTTTGTGATTATTTCTACAAATTTTTAGTCGCTTGTCGCACCTATGACCTATGACCTATCACCTAACTCTCATTGAGCAGTTGTATAAATAGGTCAAAATCACTTTGGTAGAGTTTGTCTTGTGTGATGCGATACTTCTCAAATTCACCTTCTGCTTTCTCTTTTGCTACTGCTGCTGATATTTTGCCAGCGTGAGTTAATATTTCACGATCATCTGCCATCAGAAATTTATCAAGTTGTGTAATCCAATCTTTCATGTACATAACTTGTCGTCTTTTAGTTCTTAGCTCAGCTAAATCAAGATAAGCAGAGACTATTAGATTTAAGCTCTCTAGTTCTTCGTTTGAGAGATAGTTTTTGGCGATTGTTACGTCCGCTTTACGTATCTTGCCTTTGGGCGAATTTTTCCACGATGTTAGTCCCATGTTTTCTTTTTCATGGTCAACTCTAGTGTAAACAATTTCAGCATCTGTTTCACTACTTATTGCCCAATGTAGTTTGTTCTGAACGGTTGCGAAAAAAGTTTTTGTTATTTCGCTATGTACATCGTAATCTGCACTGCATTGTGAGTATATGTCAGTGATTTTTTGATAGAAACGTCTTTCACTACTTGTAAGTAGTGTAAAACAATTATTGCCATATTTTTAACAGCACTCTTAGAGCGATATTTTTCATTATTAAATCGTAAGGAAACTTCTAGAAACTGGGTTTTAACGCTTTCTAATTTTAACGTTTCATCTTTGAACTTTTATAAATACGCCGTGGGAACCACCACGCCTGTATTTATAAAACCCCAAATCTAAAACTTTAAAATTCGAAATCGAATAAAACCAGTTTCTAGAATTCTCCTTAATATAGAACCACTATATTTTCGATTCA
>JAWXTP010000134.1:0-7759 GCA_044433415.1 Rikenellaceae bacterium | reverse complement strand
CCTTGGTTGTTGTTTTTACCACCTTGTTGGTTATTGTTATTACGGTTTTGACCGCCTTGACCACCATGTTGATTATTGTTATTACGGTTTTGACCACCACCTTGGTTATTGTTATTGCGGTTTTGACCACCTTGTTTATTATGTTGGTTGTTGTTATTGTTGTTTAATTTAGGATCATTAACATCAACTTTTCCGTCTTTTTTAATACGTTTACGTTTGTTGCGCTTATCTTGCTGAGTCTCAGGTTTTTTCTTTTCAAAGGCGTTTAAGTCAATCTTGCCTATGATTTTAGGTCCTGATAGTTTCTCTTGAGTACCGCGATACAAGTTTGTGTCGTCAGCAGCAAGGCGTTCATCAAACGTTTTAGTCAAATCGCTATTTGTTTGAGTCTCAGTAGTAGTTGTTTTTGTTTGTTGAACAGTAGCTGTTACTTTCTGCTGCTCAGCAGGTTTTTGTTCTTTATTTGTCACTATTTGTTGTTTTACCTCTTTTTTAGGGTTTGTATCTGCTGATTTAGTTTCAGTGTTGTTGTTTTGAACATTTGCTGGCTTTGTAACATTCTCTGGTTTTGTTGCATTCCCCGTTTTTGCTACTCGTTCAGATTTTGACCCCTTATTTGAATTGTGTTCTCTTTTTGTAGAATTATTATTTGATTTGTTGTGACTTCTTGTCTCAGGTAACTCAATTTTACCTAATATCTTAGGTCCTTTTAAGTTATTTGAAGACGATGTTGCATCTGTTTTTAAAGAGTTATCTTTAATAAACAACTCTTGAACAGTCTTAGGTTCTTCAACAACGATATCTGCATGTTTCTTATCGTCGATATCGTTAAGAGACACAGTTTCACTAGCACTTTTAATTTTAGCTTTGATATTTACCTTTTCCACGTTGTTAGGTTTACCAAATTCTTTAATTAAAAGAGCGTAAGTAGAACTGTCAATGGCTGTACTAGGGCCATTATGATCTGTGTTTTTCTTATTCAGAAAATCAATAATAGTGGCTGTACCTACATTTAACTGTTTTGCAACACCATTAAGTCTTATTTTTTTCTCATTTGCCATATTTACCTTTCTTTCTCGTTTTTCGGCAGTTGGGCGTTAGCCCTATTATTAGTAAATTTAAACTCTTGTACAATAAAACTAGCTTTAAAAGATTCTTCTAATTTGTAGAAATCTTTGAATGTTTTAATAAGTTTTAGAACACAATTAATTATTATTGCTATTTATCCTCAGCACCGTATAGCTCTTCTTGAATAATTTTGAAAAGATCTTCAATCGTTTCAACTTCAAGGTCGGCACGTTCAGCTAAATCTTCAGCAGTATATCTTAGTGCGCTTTGAGCAGTGTCACATCCAACTTTTTTAAGTTGTTCAATTACCCAAGGTTCGATTTCGTCTTCAAACTCGCTTAAGTAAAGGTCATCTTCTTCTTCAATTACAACATCATCTCTATAGATGTCAATTTGATAATCTGTAAGTTTAGAAGTAAGTTTTATGTTGTTACCGTTTTTACCTATAGCATTTGTAACCTCTGAAGAATCTATAAATACACGTATATATCTTCTTTCTTCGTCAATCTCAATATTTGAAATTTTTGCAGGGTGTAATGCTCTTGTGATTAATAGGTTAAGGTTAGATGTGTAACATATAACATCTATACTCTCATTCTTAAGTTCTCTAACTATAGTACGAATACGAGCACCATTAACACCAACACAAGCTCCAACAGGGTCTATTCTTTCATCAAAAGTTTCAACTGCCACTTTTGCTCTGTCACCAGGCATACGAACAATTTTTTTGATAGTGATAATTCCATCATAAATTTCAGGAATTTCAAGTTCAAATAATCTTTCAAGGAACTGAGGTACTGTACGTGATAGGTTAATAATTGGATTGTTGTTACGCATATCAACACTGTACACAATAGCGCGAATAGCATCACCTTTTCTGAAATAATCAGAAGGAATTTGTTGATCTTTTGCTAAAACAAGGTCATTACCTTCTTCATCGCGAACAATGATCTCTTTTTTCCAAACTTGGTAAACTTCACCATTAATAATCTCACCAATTCTATCTTTGTAAGCATTGTAAAGGTTTGCTTTTTCAAGATCCATAATACGAGCTGCAAGATTTTGACGTAAAGAAAGAACTGAACGACGACCAAAATCACTTAATTTAATCTCTTCTGCAACTTCTTCCCCAACTTCAAATGTGTTGTCAATTTTTTTAGCTTCAGAAAGAGTAATTTCTAAGTTGTCATCTTCTATCATCTCATCTTCAACTACTGTTCTATTACGCCATATTTCAAGGTCACCTTTTTCAGGGTTGATAATAATGTCGAAATTCTCGTCAGTTTCGTAAGTTTTGATAAGCATATTACGAAAAACATCTTCTAAGACACTTAGCATTGTAGCTTTGTCAATATCTTTTGTTTTTCCGAATTCGCTAAATGTATTTATAAGATTTGAACTATCCATCTTGTAATTTATCTATATTTTTATTATTAATTTTGTTGTCTTAGTATCTGAGGTTTTTATTTCTTTTGTTACCTCAACATCAATTTTACGTTTCTTCCCTTCTACAAGTTGCTTTTCTGTATAGGTAAGTGTCATTATGCCGTCGCTAAATGCTGATAATAAGCCTTTAAATTTTTCACCCTCATTGTTTATTACTTCAACTTCTCTACCAATATTTTTGATGTAATGAGCATCAACTACAAAAGGTTCGCTTATTGATTGAGAACCTACTGTTAGTTCAAAGTCCTGTTCATCACGGTTAAGTTTTGACTCTATGTGACGACTAAGCTCTATACATTTGTCAATTGATACACCAGTCATAGAATCAATAGTAATATCTATGACGAATTGTGGCGATATTTTAATATCAACTAAAAAATAATCGCTACCTGAAATATATTCTTCAATAATTGAAGTAATTAACTCTTTTGTTATCATGTTTTTTTATAAATAAAGTTTTTACAAAATGTAAAGTAGCTAATATATGTTACTTTTAATATTGATTTTTAAAATAACCTACATCGTAATATACTCAAAATCAATAACTTAATAATGTAAAAATGCAATCCCTTAAAAAAATAAGGGGACTTGCGCCCCCTTACCCCTCCGATTTCGATACAAATATAGTAAAATAAATTAGATAATCACACATATTTGCTTAAAATAATTAGTTGATACTTAGGGAAAATTCTAATAAAACAAATTACTAGCTCCCTTGTTTAAAAGCATTCCTAACTATTCTCGAATTTTGTTGAATAATTTTGTATTTAACATTAGGGAACTTCTAAAACTTGGATTTTAACGTTTTTGAATTTTAAAGCTTCATCTTTGAACTTTTCAAAATGTGCCATAGGAACCGCTATGCCATCATTTTAAAAACTCCAAATATAAAACTTTAAACTCCCAAAAAAGAATAAAACCAATTATTAGAACTCCCCATTAGGAAATTTTTCCTATATACTAAAATGTTAAATGAAAATAAGTCTCATTCTAAAACTGATGTTAATTAATATACATTTTCATCTTTTTTAGTAGAGTTATAAGGTTTTAAAATTCCGCGCTTAGAACTTCTCACAAAATCAATAATCATATCTCTTTCAGGAGACTTCTCTATTGTATTCTCAATTTCATCACATGCTATAGAGTAGTTTAGACCACTTTGGAATAGTAATCTAAAGGTATCTTGTATTATAGAAATTTGCTCGTTAGAGAAATTTCTACGTCTTAAGCCTATGAAATTTGCACCCACGAATGATAATGGTTCGTGGCCTGCTTTTACAAAAGGAGGAATGTCTTTACTTACTAAAGAACCTCCAGCCACCATTGCGTGATCACCAATTCTTACAAATTGATGTACAGCAGAGTGCCCTCCAAGTATAGCCCAGTCTCCAACTTCTACTTCACCAGCTAATGATACACCATTAACTATAATTACACAATCTCCAACGATACAGTCATGAGCAACGTGAGCATAAGCCATAATAAGGCAGTTGCTACCAACTACGGTTTTACCTTTAGCAGCTGAGCCTCTATTTATAGTAGCACATTCTCTAATAGTCGTATTGTCACCAATTTCAACCGTTGTATATTCACCTTTAAACTTTAAGTCTTGAGGTACACCTCCCACGACAGCACCAGAATGAATTTTACATCCTTTACCTAAACGAGTACCTTCCAGTACTACAGCGTGTGCAGATATATAGCTGTTATCTCCAATTACAGTATCTGCTGCAATAAATGCAAAAGGTTCTATCGTTACGTTTTCGCCAATTTTAGCGTCTTCATGTACGTAAGCTAAGTTGTGAATCATATATAATGTATTTTAAGTAATAAAGTTAGAAATAGTAAAACCAATTATTAGAACTCCCTTAGTGTTGTTAAATAGAGGTATACTATTTATTTTTAGCAATTTGTGCCATTAAAACAGCTTCTACAGCAAGAGAATCGCCAACAAATGCTTTAGCATTCATTAGTACAATACCCCTTCTTATAGGTTCAGCTAATTCTAAAGTAAACATAATAGTGTCACCAGGAACTATCTTTCTCTTAAATTTAACTCCGTCAATTTTCATGAAATATGTAGAGTATTTTTTAGGTTCCTCAACTTGACTTAAAGCAAGTATACCCCCACATTGTGCCATAGCTTCAAGAGTTAAAACTCCTGGCATTACAGGCTCTTCAGGGAAGTGACCTACAAAGAAAGGTTCATTCATAGTCACATTCTTAATACCTACAACAGTATCCTTATCAATGTGGATAATTTTATCAACAAGTAAGAAAGGTGGACGGTGAGGAAGAATGTCTTTTATGCCGTTTATATCAATAACAGGTTCTTTGTTAACGTCATATTTATATTTTGGTTTAACAGAATCAGCTTTTATAGCTTTCTGAACCATTTTAGCAAACTCTGTGTTAGCAAAGTGCCCTGGACGAGTAGCAACAATACGACCTTTGATACGTCTACCGATAAGAGCTAAATCACCTACTAGGTCTAATAGTTTGTGACGAGCTATTTCGTTTTCGAAACGTAGTTCAAGGTTATTTAAGTAACCGCTTCTGTCAACTTTTATATCTTCACGGTTAAATACTTCGTTTATTTTATCAATCTCTTCTTTAGAAGGTGTGTTTTCAACAATAACGATAGCGTTTTCTAAGTCACCACCTTTGATAAGATTATTATCAATTAAAGGTTTAATTTCGTGTAAGAAAACGAAAGTTCTACATGAAGTTATCTTTGAAGAAACAAATTCGTCAATTCCTGTTACACTAGCATATTGTTTACCAACGATTTTAGAATTAAAATCTATCTTAACATCGCAACTCCATTCATCATCAGGGTAAGCGACAATTTCTATACCTTTTTCTTTTAACTCAAATTTAAGTTTAGAAGAAATCTCGTAATAAACACGTTCAGCGTCTAGTTCAACAGTTCCTAGCGTTTCTATTTTTTCAACAAATTCACGTGCGGAACCATCCATAATAGGAACTTCTGGGGCATCAATTTCAATCAGTGCGTTATCGACACCACAGCCAAAAAGAGCTGCCATTAGGTGTTCAATAGTTGAAACTTTTGCATCTTTCTTTACAATTGTTGTACCTCTAGATGTATCTTTAACATTTTCAGCCAATGCTGGTATAATAGGTTTATCTTCAAGATCTATACGTTGAAACTTGATACCAAAATTTGATTCAGCAGGCTTAATAACAATGTTTACATTTAGCCCAGTATGTAGACCTTTGCCACAAAATGAAAGGTCTCCTGCAATTGTTCTTTGTTTTTCAGACATAGAATAAAATTTGTTTACAAAAAAAATACTTTGGCTGCAAAGATAGTAAAATATTATTTAATTACAAAAAATGCAATTAAATATGCTAGTAAGCAAATAGTTATTTACTTATTTATATATGCTGTTACAGCATCAGCTATCCTCTCACCATCAACAGCGGCAGATATTATTCCACCTGCATATCCAGCACCTTCACCAGCAGGGTAAAGACCTTCAATTTGAGGGTGACAAAGTGTTTCTTTATCGCGTGGTATTCTTATAGGTGATGAAGTACGGCTCTCTACACCTAGTATCATTGCTTCATTGCTTACAAAACCTTTCATCTTGTTATTAAATGCTTTAAAGCCTTCACGAAGCGAGTAACTCATAAACTCTGGAAGCCAATCATTCATATTTGAAATTTCAGCACCTGGGTGATAAGACATCTTAGGTAGAGATTTTGAAAGTTTGTTTTCCACAAAGTCATTAAGACGTTGACCTGGTACTATAGAAGCTCCGCCCCCGTTTTCGTAGGCTATCTGCTCAATAAATTTTTGATATTCTAGACCTGCAAGAACTCCATATTCAGGGATAAGGTGAGCATAGTCTTGTTGGCGAATTTCTGTTACTATACCTGAGTTTGCAAATACGGAATTTCTACCCGATGGGGACATTCCGTTTACTACACTTTGATTAATATCTGTCTGTGAAGGTACTATAAATCCACCTGGACACATACAGAAAGAGTAAACACCACGGCCTCTAACTTGTGCTACAAGAGAGTAAGATGCAGCAGGAAGATAATCGTCTTTTACTTTATGATATTGGATGTGATTTATTGTTCGTTGAGGGTGTTCAACACGTACACCCATAGCGAAGTTCTTAGCTTCTAATTCAACTCCTTTTTTGTGAAGAAGCTCATAGATATCACGTGCTGAGTGACCAGTAGCAAGAATAGTAGCTTGAGCTAAGATTCTTTCTCCGTTTTGGTCTATAACTCCTTTAATAGTGTTGTTTTCTATGATAAAATTAGTAACTCTATTTTCTAACATAAATACACCACCTGCATCAAGGATAGTTTGACGCATAGCAGCAATAACTTTAGGTAGTTTATCTGTTCCTATGTGAGGGTGAGCATCATATAGGATATCTTCTTTTGCACCATGGTGATGAAAAATTTCTAGGGCACGTTTATGGTTACCTCTTTTCTTAGAGCGTGTGAAAAGTTTACCATCAGAGTAAGTTCCAGCACCACCTTCACCGAAGCAGTAGTTTGAATCAGGGTTTACATCTTTGTTTCTATTTAAAGAACCTATATCGTGTTTTCTTGAAGATACATCTTTACCTCTTTCAATAACGATAGGTCTTAGCCCATTTTCTATTAGTCTTAAAGCAGCAAAAAGACCAGCAGGACCACTACCAACAACAAGAACTTCTTGTTTGTTAGATACGTCTTCCCAGTTAAATACAGTTTTTTCTGGTTCTTTCTCGTCATCAATGAAAAGTTCAATAGTAAGATTTACTTTAATGTTAGGCTTACGTGCATCTATAGAGCGTTTAATGATTCTAGCATGAGCAATTTGTGTTTGCTTGATGCCTGCACGTGAAGCTGCTAAGCTAAGGTAAATACTTGGTGTTATTGACTCTTTTGGAGTTACTTGTAACTGAACTTGTTGTGGCATAATTTATTATCGCTATTATAATGAGTTAATTTTTGACAAAAGTACGAAATATTTATTAGAACTCACCTTACGAGGAATAAAAAAGTAAGGAGGTGAGAATGATTGATGGTTAATGATGAATTAGACGACAAGCGTGGAAAGATTACTTGAAAAATTGTTGGAGGGCAGAGGGGGCAGAGGGCATTCTTGGTCGGAAGAATTTTTACAATAATATATTTATTAACTAGCATTTTAAATTACTAAATATCAATAATTTCAATCATTTAATATTAGAGTTCATACAGCTAGAAATACAAT
>JAWXTP010000133.1:0-7914 GCA_044433415.1 Rikenellaceae bacterium | reverse complement strand
CTAGAAGTCATAATACACATACTTGTAAGTGGCTATGAATCAAAATATAAGTTTAATGTGTTTGATTTTTTGTCATGTAGATAGAGTGATGCCATAAATTATTTAAAGTACTCTTGAAGTTTCTAATCCTTAAATTTAAAATAAAAAATAAAAATATCGTCAAGAAGTAGGTTTGGGGTAGCTTGTAGCTTGTAGCTTGTAGCTTGTAGGGCGACAAGCGTGGAAAGATTGATGGAATGAGGTTGCGGATCAAGCCCGCAATGACGTGATTGTTGGAGGGACAAAAGGGACAGATGGGACAAGTGGGACGCGACAAGCGACTGAATATTGGGACAAATGAGACGAATGGGTCACGACAAGCGACTGAATGAGAATACTTTATAATAAAAGCGGAGATTCTGCTCAGTCATTGTTTATGACTGAGCAGAATCTCCAACTTATTACTATCTTATTTAAGGGAACTACTAAAAAATTATCTTTTTAAAATCATCTTTCTAAAAAATCATCTTTTAAAATTCTCCTTAACAACTTACTGACTAACTATTAACAAAAGTTAATACGTTATTACCTACACTGATTCTTATAGGCTTGTCCTTATCTACACTGCCACCAAGGATGCGCTTAGATAAATCATTGAGAACCTCCCTTTGAATCGTGCGCTTGACAGGTCGCGCTCCATAAAGTGGGTCATAACCCTCTGTAGATATCCATTCTATGACATCATTATCATACTGTAGCTCTATACCGCTCTGAGATAACATACTCTTAACTATAGTAAGCTGAATATTTACAATCTCCGAAATATTAGCCTTAGTAAGTGGCTCGAACATAACGATTTCGTCTATACGATTCAGAAATTCAGGCTTTAAGTGCTGCTTCAACTCCTCAACAACCATACGTCTCGTACCTTCTAATAACTCCATATCTACACCTTCGGTATCACCACTGAAACCACCTAGCTGAGACTGTATTATTGAAGAACCCATGTTAGAGGTCATAATAATTATAGTGTTACGGAAGTCTACTACTCTACCCTTGTTATCTGTTAGGCGACCATCATCAAGAATTTGTAACAATATATTAAAAGTGTCGGGGTGCGCCTTCTCAATTTCATCTAGCAACACCACAGAATAAGGTTTACGCCTTACAGCTTCGGTAAGTTGACCTCCCTCATCATAGCCTACATACCCTGGAGGCGCTCCCACTAAACGAGAAACCGCATGCTTCTCCTGGTATTCACTCATATCTATACGTGTCATCATAGAATCATCATTAAACAGAAACTCCGCTAGGGCCTTAGCAAGCTCCGTCTTACCAACTCCTGTAGAACCTAAGAAAATAAAAGAACCTATTGGTCGACGTGGGTCGCTAAGTCCTGCACGTGAACGTCTAACGGCATCAGAAATAGCCTCTATAGCACTATGTTGACCTATAACACGTTTGTGCAACTCCGATTCCATATTCAACAACTTAGCACGCTCAGAAGATAACATCCTACTAACAGGGATACCTGTCCATCGTGATACCACCTCAGCGACATCCTGAGAATCTACCTCTTCTTTTATCATCATGCCATTTGCTGAAAGGCGCTCTAGCTCTGACAGTAGCTGCTTAACACTATTCTCCGATTCAACGATACGTCCATATTGAATTTCGGCTGCCTTGCCATAGTCTCCATCGCGTTCTGCTTGCTTAGCTTCCAGTTTTAGATTCTCGATATGTTCCTTAGTTTGCTGAATTTTGGCTATCAAGTCGCGCTCACCTTGCCACTTAGCACGCATGGAACTTTGTTGAGCTTTTAGTTCCTCAATTTCACGAGATAGGGAGTCTATACGAGATTTGTCGCCCTCACGTTTAATAGCTTCACGCTCTATCTCCATCTTACGTATCTTACGCTCTAGGGTGTCTATCTCCTCAGGTACGGAATTCATCTCTAGGCGAAGTCGTGCAGCAGATTCATCAATAAGGTCTATAGCCTTATCGGGAAGGTGACGTGAGGTGATATAACGTGTTGATAGCTCTACAGCCGCTATGATAGCTTCATCCTTGATACGTACCTTGTGGTGAGTCTCATAACGTTCTTTCAGACCCCTAAGTATAGAGATAGCATCCTCAACAGTTGGCTCCGCGACCATAACCTTCTGGAAACGACGCTCTAAGGCTTTATCTTGCTCAAAATATTTCTGGAACTCGTCAAGAGTAGTAGCTCCTATGGTTCTAAGTTCACCACGTGCTAGTGCTGGCTTTAGTATATTAGCGGCATCCATTGCGCCATCGCTTTTTCCTGCCCCAACAAGAGTGTGTATCTCATCAATAAACAATAATATCTCTCCATCGGAAGCTATAACCTCAGCGACAACACCTTTAAGTCTTTCCTCAAATTCACCTTTATATTTAGCACCTGCAATAAGAGCTCCCATATCTAGAGAGTAAAGCAGCTTACTTTTTAGGTTCTCAGGGACATCATTGTTTATTATCCTATGTGCTAAACCTTCGGCAATAGCTGTCTTTCCAACTCCTGCCTCACCAACTAAGATAGGGTTGTTCTTGGTACGACGTGACAGAATCTGTAGCACACGACGTATCTCCTCATCACGACCTATCACAGGGTCTAACTTACCACTACGCGCTTGCTCATTAAGATTTATTGCATACTTACCTAAGGCATCATATTCCTTTTCAGAGGTCTGAGAGTCTACAGTAGCTCCCTTGCGGAAACCTTTTATAGCTTCTGTAAGTTCACGTGCGGTAGCTCCATTACGTTTTAGGATAACAGAAGCCTCTCCGCGCTCCTCTACTAAACCTAGGAGGATGTGCTCTAGAGATACAAATTTATCAGCGAAAGTTTTAGTCATACCCTGCGCGCGTTGTATGACTTTTGAAGTATCTGTCGAGAAATATTGCTCCGTAGAAGAACCGCTTACCGTCGGTAATGACGAAAGGGCTGTTTGAACTTCTGTGCGTAATTGTGCTATGCTAACTCCCACACGAGAAAGTAGAAATGCTGAGATAGAATCATCGGCAGAAATAAGTGTCCATAATAGATGTAAGGGTTCTACACTTTGATTGCCTGCATTACGTGCTAGAGTCACTGCACTTTGCAATGCCTCTTGTGCTTTAATTGTTAGTGTGTTAATGTTCATAATCTTTAAATTTAGTCTTTACCTTAATATGAACAAATTACTTGCCAACAAGAGGTTGCGCGACAATTTGGCATTAGTTGCAATTTTATAATGCCAAATCCTGAAAAATTGTCATGAGGGGTTAGCTTGTAGCTTGTAGGGCGACAAGCGTGGAAAGATTGATGGAATGAGGTTGCGGATCAAGCCCGCAATGACGTGATTGTTGGAGGGACAAAAGGGACAGATGGGACAAGTGGGACGATTGGGACAAGTGGGACAAGTGGGACGATTGGGACAAGTGGGACGCGACAAGCGACTGAATGGGACATCATTTACGACAAAAACGGTTTGTATTTTAGACTCAATGCTAAAAAAGGAAGAAAGCTACCTTTTAGACAACTTTCTTCCTTTTTATAAGTATCTTTTTAAAATCTTATTAAGAGTATACAGTATCATTTCACAATACTCCTTATATTTACCTTCAACACTTCTGCTCTCCCAAACTCGTATAAATCTCAAAATATTCTTTTTATTCCAACCGCAACTATCTAACTCCTTAAAAACTCCCTTAAGAGCATCTATACGATTGCGCTTTAAGAGTAAATTATTTAGATTTAACACATTATTTAACTCTAAATCACAGCCTACATTACTTGATGATATCTTACCATCTTTAGAACTATATTTCAAAGTATTAATGAAATAATCTGAAAAAATATCAAAACTTATATCTTTCTACCCCTTACAAGAATCACAATGTAGTTTACCATCTATTGACCCAGGGCAACAAACAACCATATTATTATAGTCAAGTGTCTCATCACTATAACGTTCTCTACATTTAAGATGTTCTATCTTTGTTTTTGTATCAATCGTTAAATCTTTGACTGGAATTCGTCGCATGCAATAAGCACAAATATAACCTTGCTCTTTTAACAAATAATCACGTAAAACAACTTTGCATCTGGGCGGCATATTGTCAAAGTGTGAAGACTTAGTAGCCCTATACTCAGTAAGTTCATTAGGCTCTTAGACTTTACTAATTTTCTTCATCGCAATCTTTTCTACAGTTCAACATTGCCTCAGCTCTTGACAAATCAGGGATATTGCTATACTTTAGTTTCATCTGATTAAGTTTCACAATAGCTTCATCATCTCTACCTTCATCTATTAAATCAAATAAATCTGTCAACTTTATATCTGTTTGCTTATCTCGTGGTGGTTGCTCTAGAACTGTTTCCGAGATTGTAGAAATATCCATTCCATAAGTAACAACCTCATTTACACAATAACCTTCACTCGATGAATAATCCAACTTATAAACAATATTCTCATTATTGCTCTCTACACTAGACATAACCATAGGGGCATGGGATGTAACTATGAATTGAAGTTTTGGAAAGGCATTACGCAAACCCTTTAACACTGTAGATTGTAATGTAGGGTGCAAATGCAAGTCTATCTCATCAATTAAAACGGTACCACTAGTCTCCTTACAGCAATCAGTTCCATATATTCCTCCATTTAAATGCGCACATCTAAATGCTAAATCTGTAACAATATTTACTAGTCGCTTATAGCCGTCTGATAAATTATCTGACTCTACCTCTCTTTCATCACCTAAAATATAATATACAATACCTTGTATTACTCGAATATCCATTGAGAAGATTATATTACATCCGTCACAACCTAATGCTTCAAATATTGCTCTCCTAACAACATATATCTCATCGATATTTTTTTCACCTTCTGCAAGTATTAAAAGCCTATTAATCCAATTATTAAAATTATTACTATCATCTAAACATTCATAGTAGCCAAAAGATGGTATGTGATAATATTGCTTAAACTTCTTTTTGTCTTTAACATTAGTATTCTCATAATCCTTAGCAGGGAAGTATGCAAATAAAGGAAGCGGACGTACACGCTTATCTCCATCAAAATATTCCCTCTCCAATCGTGCACATTCCTCCTTATACACTCTTATACCTGCAATAGATGTACGACTGTTTCTCCTCGTATTTCTCTCTAAGTATTGCATACGTGCCACTCTGGGTTGTGCACTTGCAGAAATCTTACCTGAATTGCTTATGGAACATTCTAGCTGTTCCGTATCTCCAACTAAAAATTTATTGAAAACAAAAGAAACTTTAACTGGCGATAATCTGACTATATTATCAGATACCAAAGAGCGTCTGTAGTCGTTGGATTGAATAGGAATCCAATTTGTATTTTCATCACTAAACCCAACAAAAAAAGAACTAAGAATATATTTACAAGCCCTTAGAATTGATGTTTTTCCACTTGCATTATCTCCAATAAGCAGATTTACACCTTCTTTAAACACAACTTCTTGCTTCTTATAGCACTTGAAATCTTCTAATATTATTTGTTTAATCTTCACATCTAAATTATTAAGAATTGTAATTTTGAATATTCAAAGGGAGTTCTAGAAACTGGTTTTACCAAGAGCCACCAGCGCCACCGCCACCGAAGCCGCCGCCACCAAAGCCACCGAAGCCACCTCCTCCGAAGCTACTGCCGCCACCTCCGCGACTCATTCCTCCAAAGAATATTGGTCCACCACCTCTATGGTGTCTATTGTAATCATCGTTACCTATCGTTGTGGAGTCTTGTTTAGAGAACATAGATACAAGAAATATTATACCAAAGAATATTAACATTCCTAAAGTCATAGGGTCAAGACCTTTATTCATACTATCCGCTGTATATTCACCAGAGGATAGCTTCATAAGATGTACAACTGCACCTTTCACACCAGAATAGTAATCATTTTGCATGAAATTAGGTATCATAACCTGTGAGACTATCCTTTTAGCTAAAGCATCAGGTATAACCCCTTCTAAACCATAGCCTACAGCAATAAAAACTTCTCCTTTGGTGTCATTCTTGGGCTTTACAAGTACTAAGACTCCATTATCCTTATTCTTCTGACCAACCCCCCACTCCTCAGCGGTTTGTATAGCATATTCAGATGCTGCATAACCATTTAAATCCTTAACCGTTAGTACCGCTATCTGAGTTGAAGAGGTGTCATTGAAAACGCGTAATGTATTTTCTAAGTCAGCTAACTGTGCACTAGAAAACACTCCTGCATAATCACTGACTATCCTTCCACTCATAGGCTGCATGAAGTCAGAGGCTAACGCTGAGAAGCTAATTAAAAAGGATGTTATAATTAGTGTTAATATATAAGATATTTTTCGCATTATTCTTCAAAAGATATTTCATTAGACAATTCATTTACATCATCAGATGCATAAGGGAAGTATTCCTTTAGCTTCTCCCCTACCAAAGCACAGCCAAGACATAAGCCTTCACAAAGTTCTCCTTTCTTAAACTTTTCAGCCATAGCAATATATACAGAATTCCAAAAATCATCAGGGACTACAGCATCTATTCCTTTGTCACCTAGTATCGCTACTTTTCTATCGCCCACAGCAAGGTAAATCAAAACTCCATTGCGAAGTTCTGTCTTTTCCATACCAAGTTTACTAAAAACTACCACTGCTCTATCAAGAACATCGCCTTTGCATTTATTCTCTATATGTATGCGTAACTCCGCCGAGGTATTAAGCTCTGCTGACTCTATAGCTGAGACTATTGCAGCATTCTGCTCTTTTGTAAGAATATTTTTTATGTTCATACTATTAATGATTGATGATTTTATCGACTGAGTCAAAACTGGGTCAGACTGGGTCAAAACTGGGTCGAACTGGGTCAGACTGGGTCAAAACTGGGTCACGACAAGCTACTAAATATTAATAAAAAGAAACCTAAAATTGAACTGTAGGAGCCTTCGCAGCCGCAGCTTCCGCCTCAAAATAAGCGCGTGAGGCAAACGAAAACATACTAGCAATAAGATTACGTGGGAACGTACGTATATAAGCGTTGTAGGTTTTTACTGTTTCATTAAACTTACGTCTTTCTGTAGAGATTCTATTTTCTGTACCTTCTAGCTGAGCTTGTAATTCAAGGAAGTTCTGGTTAGCTTTCAAATCAGGATAGCTTTCTGACACTGCAAGTAGCTTACCTAGTGCTGATGACACTTCTCCTTGCGCAGCGCTATACTTTTTCATAGAGGCTTCATCAAGTTTTGTAGGATCTATAGTAATCTGTGTAGCATTAGCGCGCGCTTGTATTACAGCTTCTAAAGTCTCACTCTCATGAGAAGCGTAGCCCTTAACAGTATTCACTAGGTTAGGGATAAGGTCTGCACGACGTTGATATTGGTTCTCCACCTGACTCCATGCAGCGTTAATCTCTTCGTCCATGGTAACCATACTATTATATCCACAAGAAGGCATTAATAATACAACAGAAATTGTTAGTAATAAAAATTTAAACATGTTTTTCATAATTTTCTTTAATTTAGTTTTAATATTAATTTAGGGCGTACATTTTGATACCTTATATATATAACAATAATGTCACACTAAATCGTATAAAGACAAATATACATAAAAATTATGGAACTCATGAAAAAACGGAAATTATTTTATATGAACAGTAAAATTTTCTGTCTTTTTAGAGCAAAAAAATAAAAAAAAATCTCTATTTCAGAGCCTAAAAAAAACCTAAAAAAGAGGTAAAAAGCACAAAAAAAGGGTTAAAATCAATTTAAATAAGAGAATATTTTTGTATTAAGAAAAAAAATACTACTTTTGTGTGCCCGTTTATATAGAGTTGGATCATATAAACTATAAGTATTAATTAAAAAAACGTAAAAAACAGTGGATTCATTAAGCTACAAAACAATCTCTGTGAA
>JAWXTP010000132.1:0-8029 GCA_044433415.1 Rikenellaceae bacterium | reverse complement strand
AGTTTACAGTTGTTATTGCTCAGACAGTAAGTTACTTTCGCCAAAAAAAGGTATAGCTCCATAACGGCCTGCTAAATATCCTTTTGCTATATTGATGGTGTTATGTTCCTTAAAATCATTTAGAGAATAAAGTTTTGTTTGACCTTGGTGTTTCTCAGCAAACCATACTTCATCAGCTCTTAGTAGATTATGTTGGTCTAGCAGATGAACTTCATGAGTCGTAAATACTAATTGACCTTTACTGTTGTTGTCATCTAAAAATAACTTTAAAAATCGCTCTATAAGTTGAGGGTGTAAACTTGATTCTAATTCATCTACCAACACAACGACATCCCTTTTTGATAACCTAAATAGAAAAGGTAATTTTGAAATTAAAGATAATGTACCCTCGGATTGACTATCTATATTCATATCACACTCATAACCAGAAACACCTTGTTGAGTAAATACAAGCTCTTTTACAATATCTTGACCATTATTGTCTTTTGTAACAGAAAAAAGAGGTCTATTTCTTTTTAATTTTAGGAAAGTGTTGTACTTGTCACCTTGTAACTCCTTCAAAATTTCAGATCTCATAGCCTCATTCTTCTCTACTTTATTTGCAAATACATCAGCTAAAGAATACGTTTTAATATCTATAGATTTAATACCTATAGACATTGATGATATTTGTTTATTAATATATTGCAAAAGCTCATTGTATCTGTCAAATCTTTCTATTAACTTTCGTGTATCTGTAGTTAAAGGTAGGATAACAAGTTTTTTGTGGAACCAGTTGAACGCTATGTTTACGTCGTCGTTTAGTATAATAGGAAACTCATTTTGTAAAGCAAGGATGGATGATGTAGGGTTTTTAGAAAGTAAAGATGTTGTCTTAGTGTCAACGTATTCTGTATTTTCTATACCGTGACTGTCATACACTTTTAAGTTTTGTTGCCCATTTTCGTATTTTGATATGTAAATAGGTACTTCCTTATTTATCTCAGTGTTAAAAATGTATAATTCCTCTAGAGTGATTAGATTGTCCTGTATATCAATCCTGTAGTAAAAGGTCTTTCCGTTATTAGAGAACTCAACACCTATAGAGATAGGTTTGTTACTAGTGTCGTCTGCTAAAAGAAAACGATAGTTGTTATATACGTCTTCGGTACTCATGTAACTCTTGTCAAGAACCAAACTGCGTAATATCTCAAAGCCTTTTAATATGTTAGATTTGCCAGCTCCATTTGCACCATATATAGCGCTAACTTTTAGTACAGCAGGGTTACTCGTGTTATATATGTGTTCCTTAAATCTTGTTCGTTTAGGGTTTGGAAGCATGTTAAACTCCACTCCTTCATAATATGACAAGAAATTCTGAAATAAAACTCTTACTAACATGATATGTATTATTTAAATATTTATTATGTATGCAAATATAATACATATTTGGATTAAATGTATATTTTTCACGTGATTTTTTCACGTCAATATGAGATATGTTCTTTAAAAACAAATACGTTGACAATAAACATTGTTTTAAAGTGCTTATTGTCAACGTATTTGAAGTTTATTAGAAATTATTTTGTAGGTTTATTATCTATTGTTTGATTGTTTTGAGGAGTTGGCATAGCAATATTCTCACGCATAGAAGTATCAGCTTGGATATTTTTTATTTTGTAATAATCCATGATACCTAAATTTCCAGAGCGGAAAGCCTCAGAGATAGCTAGAGGAATTTGTGCTTCGGCTTCTATAACTTTAGCTTTTGCTTCTTGTGCTTTAGCCTTCATCTCTTGTTCTAGGGCTACAGCCATAGCGCGTTTTTCTTCGGCTTTTGCTTGAGCGATATTTTTGTCAGCATTAGCTTGGTCCATTTGTAGGAAGGCGCCAATGTTACGACCTACATCTATATCGGCGATATCAATAGAAAGAATCTCAAACGCTGTTCCTGCATCAAGCCCTTTGCTTAACACAACCTTAGATATGAAATCAGGGTTTTCAAGTACAGTTTTATGACTTTCTGATGAACCTATAGAAGATACTATACCTTCACCTACACGAGCAAGTACTGTTTCTTCACCTGCACCACCCACAAGTTGTTTAATGTTAGCACGAACAGTAACACGAGCCTTAGCAACAAGCTGGATACCATCTTTAGCAACAGCAGAAACAGGAGGAGTGTTTATAACTTTAGGATTTACAGACATCTGTACAGCTTCAAAAACATTACGACCTGCGATATCTATAGCAGTAGCCATTTTGAAATCTAGGTGTATATTTGCCTTTTGTGCTGAAACAAGCGCATGTACCACATTTGGGACATTACCACCAGCTAGGTAGTGAGCCTCTAATTCACTAGAGTTAAGTTCAGCAAGTCCTGCTTTAGTACCTTCAATCATAGAACTAACAATAATTGATGGTGGTACTTTTCTCCAACGCATCAACACTAGTTGAAGAAGGCTTATTTTAACACCACTTACAGCCGCTGAGAACCATAGTCCTATAGGAATAAAGTAGGTTACAATTGATAAAAATATAATTGCTAATATAGCAATTACAGCTAACGAGATATATCCTTCCATAATTTTATAAATTAAATTGTTTTTACTATAGCAATACCGTTTTCTATATTAGCAACTTCTACCATTATATTTTCGCTAACGTAGCCGTTTAATGATTTGGCTTCAAAAGTTTTCCCATCTTTGGTAATTATACTTCCCATAGGGGCTAGTCGCGTATGAGTTTTAACACTATCTCCTATTTTAATCAATGAAGATATTTTGTTATCAACTGTAGAATCTATTTTTGTTTCAAGAGTTATCTTTTTAAGAGCTTTGCGTTGTAGACAAAGAATTATTACAACAATAGACATAACAACGGAAAGACAGAATACAAGAATTGCCATATTTTGTCCGTAGTTATTAAATACCATTACTATGGCGCTAGCAAAAGACACTAAAGACAAAAATGCTGCCACAGTAATACCTGGTATTAATAGAATTTCAGCTACAATAAGGATAAGTCCTAAAATTAGTAAAAATGTGATAATTGTAATTTCCATAGTGTTATGTGTTTGTTATTAGAATTTACTTATAAGTTCCCTAAAATGTGATACCTACTATTTTTGCATTACCCAAGGAGTCTGATAGAGCTTTAGCCGTGTCATAATCATCAAAAAATCCTATTGAATAACCATCGTCATTTTTCATTATCTCTTTGCCGTCAGCATTTTCTTTTATTATAGCTAATAACTCGTCATTAATTTCTTTTATGATAACATTGTAGGCATCACCCGCAGGTTTTACTTCAATAATTGAGCCGTCGTCAGCTATTTGGTCGCCATCACTCCAGCGTGCAACACTAACTTTCATCCCATAATTTTTAAGCCTGTCGCTCATTTTTTTAGCTTCGGCGTAAGTTCTGTAAGAGCCTGCAAAATAAGAAACTTTGCCTTCAGCTTCTTCACGTAGCTCTATAGGAGATATTTTCCTAAAGATGTGATATGCAGTTTGTTTTTTGATATACGTACCCAACTTTACCTTATAAACATCACCCACTGTAGGGATAATAAGATTAGGAATAGGGTTGTTGTCATTGTATATCGTTGTGTTACCTATAATTGCAGGTTTATAATCTATAAAAGTCCAATTAGGAATCTCAATTTTTCTAAAATTATAGATATCAACATCTACACCTTTCATCACTTGTGTTATAGAGTCTTTCGCTAAATGTAAATTTCGAGCATCAGCAAGTTTTAATTCATACTCATTAAGTATTAGTTTACTTCTTAGATAACTAGAAAGTTGAGGGTTTATGACTGTAGATTGAATATCAGCTATTCTGCTTCTTTCGTTTCTAGTTTTTTCTCCAAATTTTTCTATATCGTCATATAACCCCATCTTGTCAAGCAGGATATTGTAAGAATCAATTTTAGTTTGATAAAGTTTTGGCCATATATCACCAATAGCATTATCAAGATTTGTTATTACTGTTTGTAGAGAGTCTATCACGATAATTAGAGAGTCTGCTTCTGTTTTAGAACTAGCATCTCTAAAGTTATCGTTTAAATGTGTGTAGGTGTAATATTTGTCTGTTATTTTGCTAGCTATGGATTCTACTTCTAACTCTACCTTTTTTCCATTCATTATTGTATTATATTCTGATGGTTCTAAGGCAGATTTAAAATAACTATTTCTCATTAAAAAGCTATTTTCCTTTTCTATTTCTATTATTACAGGATCCTTAGTAGTTGAAGAACTCATATTAGTTAACA
Source organism: Rikenellaceae bacterium (assembly GCA_044433415.1). Taxonomy (GTDB): domain Bacteria; phylum Bacteroidota; class Bacteroidia; order Bacteroidales; family Rikenellaceae; genus JAWXTP01. Next base: position 3,774 of record JAWXTP010000132.1, on the reverse strand, counting down.
AAAATTGCTTTTCTACAGTTGCTATTTTTGTTGAGAGAATGCCTAACTTACCTCTTAAATCAAAAATTTGATTTTCAAGGTTAATAATTTCTTTAGATAGACTATTTTTGAATACGTCGTCAGCATCTGCAATTAAAGCTCTTTTTTCTTTGATTACAGAATTTAAAGAATCTTGAACATTTTTGAGCTTGCTTTCGCTCGTTAGTAAAGACATATATGTTGAATCTTTTTCAAGTCCAGCAAAACGTGCAACAACTTGAGCAGAACTCTTTGTAGAAAAGAATACCGCTAAGCATAAGTATATTATAGAAAAAATAAGTTTCATTAAAGTACAGTGTACCAGTTTAAGTTAAATAATTATATGGAGTATTCGTTACCCACATATACCATAATACGAACAAATATATAAATTTATTGGATAAAAAACAATTTATCGCCAACTTTTCATTAAGAAAATTTGTATAAATCCAAATAATTCAAGACGACCAAGGAGCATTAATATCGTACAAATAAATTTTGCAGTAGGTGAGAAACTGTTAAAATTACTCATAGAGCTAACATCACCAAACCCTGGACCCACATTGGAAATACAGGAATACGATGCACTAAATGCTGTCATTAAATCTATGTTAAATATAGTTAGTATAAGTCCCCCCACAAAGATAAGAAGAATATATAAAATTGTAAATACTAAAACCGTAGATATTAATTCCTCGCTTAATGTAGCATTGTTTAGCTTCGGTCGCACAATAGCATTAGGATGTTGCATCTGTATAAAACGAGCCTTTAAGGTTTTGAAAAGAATAAGTACCCTGTCACTTTTAATACCTCCACCTGTAGAACCTGCACATGCACATTGTATAGACAAGAAGATTAAGATTAATATAGAAAATGCAGGCCATGTATTAGTATCTACAGTGGCAAATCCTGTGGTAGATATAAGTGATGCCGCTTGAAACAGAGAGTACCTTATGGATTCTAAGAAGGAGTAATAATTTTCTGCCCATAGATTTACAGTAAGCAAAGCTGTACATACTATAATAGTCAAAAAGTAATATACAGAAACCTCAGAACTAAAGATATTATTCTTTTTAGCTTGTATACTTGCAAAGAGAAGTCCAAAGTGTATACCAGCAGCTATCATAAAGAAGGTAATCACCATCTCTATCCATACGTTATCAAAGTAGGCTATAGAGTTATTCTTTGTAGAGAACCCTCCTGTAGCGATAGTTGAGAAGGCATGATTTACAGAGTCAAACCAGTCCATACCTGCTAACTTAAGAGCTAATATTTCGCTAGTGATAAGGAATACATAGACCACAAGAAGTATACGTAGTGCCTTTTGTACTTTATACGTATAGTTATCTTTAGTAAGTGTAGAGAACTCAACATTGGTAAGAGATACCTTGGCGCGCCCCATAGCAGGTACTACAGCAAGGGTAAAAAGCACAACACCTGTACCTCCAATAACGTGAGTACAAGAGCGCCAAAATAACATTCCCTTAGGTAGACCTTCTACATTAGTAAGTATAGTTGAGCCTGTAGTAGTGTATCCTGATACTGATTCAAACCATGAATTTATAAGGCTAAACTCACCTCCCCATAACACAAAGGGAAGTACGCCAACAAGACAAGAGGCTATCCAACTAGTGACAACAATAACATAGCTTTCCTTTATTCTTAGGTCGTTAGCATGAGAGACAAATATCATAGGAAAGGCGCCCATAGTTGCTGTAAGTAGGAAACTTAGCATAAGAGGGTAGAGTCCAGTGTCAAGGTCATTGACATAGGATACGCCCGCAGAGATAAGCATAAATACTGCATTTAGCAGTAGAGCCATCCCTATATATCTCATAATTACGTGTGCACGCATATATTTTAGAAAATATTGATAATTAACAATTAGAAGTGTGCTAAAGTTTTGCTAAAAAGGAGTGTTTTTATTTCTTTTTTTAGCATCTATTTTTAGCATAAGCTGTTCTATATATTCCTTAAGCATATAAACTTCGTCTCTACCAACAACCGTGACATTAAAAGGAATTTTTAGGTTGTGGTAATTCTTTAAGGCTTTCGTTATCGTTGTTACAGGTTTTATGTAATAGGTGTCTATCAACATAAAGAACATGATAATAATGATAATAGCAGTAATAAGCGTTATTACTCCTTGTTTTATAGCTCTATATGCACTTTGAGTAAGTTTTTCTGTTTCTTCAACAACAGTCTGCTGAGTGGAGCGCATAAATTGTTTCACGGAGTATACAAACTTGTTATAGTCAGCCTTGTAAGTTGAGAAATACCAAGTTGTATTAAATTTCGTGGAATCACTACTGTCATTTACCGTGTATATAAATTGTCTTTGGTTTTCAAGTATAGCATTGATATTACTATTTGCTTGGAAGGAGCTATCAACTTTTTCGGAAACAGTTTCCAGTTTCTTAAGAGTGATTTCACTTTCTTTAGTAAACATTAGTGTATCTCTAGTTTCAATAAATTTGATGATAGCGCTATCTTGGTGAGACATGATATCTAGCATCTCATTAGAGATAACAACACTTTTTGCCCCTAAAGCAACGACCGTTTTACTGATAGATTCCAGCCTTGTAATTTCTAGGTAAGAGATAAGTCCTGCAAAAAAAAGAAGTGCAGAGATAGCTGTAAGCCCCAAACCAATTTTTCGTCTAAGTCCCATTTTATATGTGTTTTATTTTTATTTTCGTTGTCAAATTCTGAAAATTTCTTAAAATTTTGATGCTAAAGTAATAAAAAATAATTAAAAAATTTAAAAAATAAAAAATATAAGCTATATTTGAGGAAAATAAGAAATATAACAAAATTAGTATAAACTTAAATTATTATTATTTATGGACGGAGATCTGGATAGACGACAGTTAATTATCAACTCGTTAGAGACAAAAGCAGTGCTAAAACACAAGGTATATTCTAATACTTTAGATGTTTTTGATATGTTAAAAGAGGCTTTACATGAAATGTCCTCAGACATTAATGAAGAGTTAACAACAAGCCGTATTGTGAAAATTGAATATCGCGATAGAGGTAAATTTGAAGCGCAGATGCAGATAGCTTCGGATGTGTTGATTTTTACTATGCACACTAATGTTTTTGAGTTTTGTCGTGAACATTCAGTTCATACTTGTGATTATGTTAAAAATAATCCTAATAATAGTTATTGCGGAGTGATAAATGTGTATGACTTCCTTTCTGATTCGTTTAAGCATAATAGAACAGAAGATGACGGTTATTTGATAGCAAGGATTTATATTAATCATGAGAAATGTTTCTTCGTTGAGGGGAAACGCCAAGAGGGTTATTCTTATAAGATTTTTGGTGATCAGAAAATTACAGAAGAAATACTTGTAGATATTATAGAGACTTCAGTGCTTTATGCTGTGGATTTTGATTTGTTAATCCCACCTTTTGATTCCCAGAAGTATATAGGTGTAGATCAGTTAAATACAAAAAATGAGGGTACGAAGATTAAAACCGCTAAGAGATTAGGGTTTCAGTATAATACAGACGATATTCTGGAATAGTTTTAGGTTTGAGTTTTTGAAGGAGTGTTCCCTTTAGGGAGCTTTTTTAGAATGTGTTGTAAAAGTTTTACAAAAAGTATACTGTCATTTGCTTTTCGTTGTTCATTATCTTTTCTTGCAGTTGCCCTAAAGGGTTAAATGGCTTAGATTGGAATTTAAAGCGACAAGCGTGGAAAGATTGCTTGAAAGATTGTTGGAGGGTCAAAGAGGTCATAGAGGTCAT
>JAWXTP010000131.1:0-8137 GCA_044433415.1 Rikenellaceae bacterium | reverse complement strand
GAATTCAGCTATTTACTATTAAAATACAACAAATTTGAAAAAAAAATTTGGTAGATTACAATAATTTTCATACATTTACATCGATTTAGCTACTCTTTGATAGGGGTACAAGAAGTATTGTAACATACTATTAACTTATTTGTTTTTATAAAATAAAGTGAAGTACTCAAAACCAAACCACTGTAAGTGGCTAATAAAGAGCAGTATACAACAATATAATTATCAACTTATTGCGTTTAATTGTAAGATAGCTTGATTAATTTGGAAAATACGCTCTATTAAATAATTTAGATAACTGATGAATACGAGATTTAGGATGGAATAACTTTATCTGACAATCCCAAGTTGTCCATAGAATTACTAACACCTGCTTATTTAACAAATCCCAGTGGGAAACATAGGTGGGTTATAGTAATTAGGGAAAACAAAAGAAGATTGCTACTTGTTCTATAAACGTTAAAAAGTTTTATATCGTTTCATTATTTTATGTAATAAAATTAAAATTTATAATAGTTCATGAATCATAAACATTTATTAAAAGTATTAATTGTAATAATCTTTTCACTAAGCCTTAGTAATAACTTATTTGCACAAGGTTTTGCTTTAAAGACGAATTTACTATGTGATGCATCTGAAACTATAAGTTTAGGGGCTGAGCTTTCATTAGCTGAGAAATCATCTTTATCAGTAATGGCAAGCTATAATCCTTGGGAGTATAGTGATAACGCAAAACGAAAATACTTTCTAATCCAACCTGAATATAGGAAATGGCTTAGAGGTGTTTATGATGGTTTTTTTGTAGGCGCACAACTTAACTATGCTAGCTTTAATGTTGGAGGCAAATTACCATGGTGGATTAAATCTTTTGACACATTCGAAAACAATCGCTATCAAGGAGATTTACTCGGCATAGGTACAACAAGTGGATATCAATGGATTTTGTCACCTAGATTTAACATTGAGTTTGCAGTTTCTGTTGGATATGCTCATATTAAGTATTATAAATATGAAAGAGAAGCAGGAACACCTATTATTGAACAAGGTATCCATAACTATTGGGGTATATCTCAAGTGGGAATAACCTTGGTGTATTATATTAAATAAAAATAAAAATAAAATAAGAAAAGATGAAAAGATTGTTTTTACTCAGTTTGGGAGTGTTTGCAAGTAGTATGGTGGTAGCTCAGACTGTAACTGTTGACGTTACTCAGCATGAGTGTAAAATTGTAAATGACTCACTTATCATTCAGATGTCAATATCTGGAAATATTGATGAATTAAACTCTAGAGATGCAGTTGTTTTAACTCCGTATCTTAGTTCTCACGATGAAGGTATTGATATTAATTTACCTTTTATTCAATTTAATGGTAAGTACAAACAAATTCTGTACGTTCGCAATAAGCAAATACGTAACAGAATGAAAAGTGATGACAATACGTCTGTTAACAATGTTCAAGCACTTAACTCTAATGGCAACTTTAGCGTAAATTATAGAGCTGCTGTAGCTATAGAAAGCATATCTAGTGGAGATATAGCTCTTCAGATTAGATGCGAAAATGTAAATGTAGACAACGAAACTAATGAACTTTCAAACACTTTTGTAGAAGAAATCAAAGGCTCTAAGCCTAAACCTTCAACTAATGTACATACACAACCAAAAAGAGCTAGCAAAACAGAAACAGACTATTCAAGTAAGAGAATCGTTTTAAGTAAAGTTGATACATATAAAGGTACATATGTAGCTCCTGAAACAGATGCTACAGATGAGCGCAATCAACGTGATCTAAACTTTAGTCTTGAAGAAGCTCAAATAATGGTTGGTATTAACCCTCAGATACTATCTCTTAAAGAGTTATTTACTGTTGCTATGTCTTATAAAGAAGACAAAGAGAAGTTCTATGACATAATATCAACTTGTGTTAAGTTGTACCCTACACATCCTATCGCTAATCTTAATGCTGCATCTATGGCAATAGAACAAGGTGATAGAGTTGCTGCGAACAAATATTTACAAATTGCACCTTATGAATCTTTAGCTTATAAAAACTGTCGTGGAGCTTATGAGTTAATGAATGGTAATGTGTACGAAGGAATACGTCTATTAAAGAGTGCAAAGGCTGAAGGATCTGAGGAAGCAGGATACAATTTAGACCTCTTCTTTAAATTAAATAAATAGCCACTGTTATGAAAAAATACTTATTAATATTAGTCGTTACTCTTTTTTCAACTAAATTATCCGCTCAGGATTTTTCGTTGAATGTGAACGCTATACCTATTATTGACGGTGCTATTAATGCTGGCGCAGCATATGCAATAAATGATAGATACACTATTGATTTATCAGGTGCTGTACGTCCTTGGGCTCGTGGAGAGGATAATGTGAATAAGTATTGGGGAGCAAAGCCTGAGTTACGCTATTGGACCTGTCAAAAATTCAACGGTTCTTTTTTTGGTGCATTCATGACAGGATCGCAATACAATGTAGGTGGAAAAGACATGCCTTTTGGATTGTTTCCTGACGTAAAAAAGTATCGCTATGAAGGATGGTCTGTTGGAGGTGGAATAAGTTATGGATATCATTTCATGTTAAATGATCATTGGAACTTAGAAGCAAGTATTGGAGCAGGCTACAATTATTATGAATACACTCAATATGAATGTCCTGTACTGTGCGCACGTGTACTAAAAAATGGCAAATACCACTATTGGGGTATAAATACTCTTTCATTATCACTTGTGTATTTATTTTAAACTGTTGAATTTATGAAATACTTATACTCCATATTATTTTTTATAACTATATTGCCGCTATCAGCTGCTCAATATGTTACGGAGCGTGATAGTTCTATACATGTAGTTAGAGGTAACCTGCAAAGATTACAAGATGAACTTATTATATCTTTTGACTTAAGTGTAAATAGAGAGCTTACTGCCAACGAGAACGTAATTTTAGAACCTATAATTACTGGTGATTTAGGAGAAATGAATGTTTTGCCTAAAATTTATATCAATAGTCGCAGACAACAAGTTATGTACAAAAGGGGATTTTACAATGACTCAGACTTGTCAAAAACCCTTCAACGAAAAAATGGGACTCAACAAAACTTTCATTATTTAGCATCTTTACCTTATGCTGATTGGATGAAAACAGCAAAATTAGTAGTTAATGAAGAAAGTTGTGGATGTGGCTTACCAATTGCAAACAACCTAGCATTTACAGCAGATGTAACTACACCTATAAATTTACCTGCTGAGTTACCTATGCTAGCTAGCATAATGCCTGAGGAAGTAGATGTAAAAATACGTAATGAACAAGGTAGCGCACTCGTAATATTCCCTTTGAATAAAACTGTAGTGTACCCTGATTTTAAGGATAACCTAAAAGAGTTAAACAAAATTACAAACTCTATAGATATCGTTAAGCAAGACCCTAATTGTACGGTTACTAACATTTACATACATGGTTACGCTTCGCCTGAAGGACCATATAAATTAAATGAAAAACTAGCAAAAGGAAGAACAAGCGCTGTAAAGGATTATGTTAACAACATATATCATTTCTCACCTAAAATCTTCACGATTGAGAGTACACCTGAAGATTGGGTAGGATTTGAAGCGCTTTTAGAACATTCATCTTATGTTAATAAAAATGAGATATTAAAAATTGTACGCAGTGATATTGCTCCTGATAAAAAAGAACAAGCAATTAGAACTAAATATCCTCAGTTTTTTAAGATGCTGTTAGACGATTGGTTTATTATGCTTCGTCACACAGACTATATTATAGAGTATGAAGTATGCTTCTTTAATACTGTAGCATTGATTGAAGAAATATACAATACAAACCCTAAAAATTTAAGTCTTAATGAATTATTTCAACTTGCCCAAAGCTACCGCAATGGTAGTCCAAATCAAGATGATGTGTTTATGAAGTCAGTAGCTTTATATCCTGAAGACCCTATTGCAAATCTTAATGCAGCGGGAGTTGCGTTAAGAAGACGAGATATTACTTCTGCTAAATATTACTTAGATTTATCTTATGAATGTGGAGAAAAAGATTTAGCTTTAGGTGTTTACCATTTGTTACTTGAAGAATATGAAGATGCAGGTTATTATTTTGATAAAGTTGATGAAGAAAATATTCCTGAAAGTAATCAATATATAATACTTTATCAATCAATAATAAACTCTATTTAGGGAAGTTTAAATAACTAGTATTAATAAAAAGAGATAATATAAAAACCACTGTAAAACAAAAGAAACCTATTGTAAAGGAATTAAAACCACTATAAAATTTATTACTAATTTAAAACACAAACGAGATGAAAAAAATCATTTATCTAGCAATATGCGCATGCGCATTTTCGCTTGGAAGCTGCGTCAAAGATGCAGAAGTTACTACAGTTGAGTCTACTAAACCAAGCACAGACGGAAACACTACATTTGCTTTCTCTATTCAGAATTCAGATGATTCGACTAAAGGAACAGGTAGTGTTGAAGATTCAGGAGTTCACGATCAAGGTGAAGCTGAAGAGTATGCAGTTAACACTGTAGACGTTTATTTATTTAACTCTGCTTCTCACATTCTTGTTAAAACTATTAGCTTAGAAGGTATTAATCTAGTAAATGAAACAGCTTCTGATAAAGTTGTACGTTACGAATCTGACGAATTTGACGTTGAAGAAGGTACATACAGTGTATTTGCTGTAGCTAATAGCTCTAACACATTTACAGGTACTACTCTTGAGCAGTTCTTAGCTTACGAAGATGACTCTTACGCAAACAACAGCCTTATGGCAACTATTCCTGATGAAGGTTTTATTATGTCTAACAGAGGTTCTGAGAACCAACTAGTTAATATATCTGCTAATGAAGACAAAACTGTTGAAATCACTTTAGAAAGAGTTGTTGTAAAAATCGACGTTGCTCAAGACAAAGATTTATTTGAATTAAAAGATGCTAGTAGTGATGTTTACGCATCTATCAAATTACAAAACTACATGTTAGTTAACTTAGCAACAAACTATTTCTTATTCCGCCACGTGGCAGATTTAACTAATTTTGTTGAGCCAACTTACTCTTATGCTTCAAACTTTGGAAATGTATCAGACAATAATGGTTATGTAATCGACCCTTATTTCTTTAGCAAAGACGCAGCAAGTGCTGGTTCGTTTACTAACGCTGATGGTTTCTTCTTCCAACCACTTGCAGATGTTGCAACAAGCCCTAGATGGTCTATGATGCCAGCTTCTACTACATCTTCTGTTAGCTACTGTTTAGAAAACACTCTATATCAAGAAGCTCAATTAAATGGTTATACAACAGGTGTGGTATTCCAAGCTAAAGTTCTTCCTTCTGCAATTTACACTGATTCTTTAGGTTCTACTACATCTACTACTCCAGCTATGGTATACTATTGCAACTACAAATTCTACAATTCTGTAGCAACATTAGAGTCTTGTGTAGGTGGCGATATCGTATATTACGACGCTGAAGGTAACACTGTAGATGTTGATGATAGTTCTTCAACTGCTGATCTTGAGGCTGCTGGTATCACTCGTTTAACTCTTGTAAATGGTGACTATCCTTGTTACTATAACTACTGGATCAAACACTACGACAATGAAGATGCTGACACTATGGGCGTTATGGAATTTGGTGTAGTTAGAAACAACCACTACCAACTTTCTATCAACTCTATCGCAGGTTTAGGTACAGGCGAACCAGAAGTTGAACCTGAGCAACCTGACGAAACAAACGAAACACTTACTGTAAGTCTTAACGTAATTCCTTGGGTTGTACGTGATCAAGGTGAGGTTGAATTAAAATAACAAATCAAATATAATATTATGATTATATGTAAAAAGGCGTACCGTATTTCACGGTACGCTTTAAATAAGCTATCTATCTTATTATGCGTCCTATTATTAGTTTCGTGTGAATGGGTAAAAGATGACCTTTCTGGTTGTGAGACCGGAACGTGGTTAAGATTCTCATACACATACAACATATTGGATGTCGATGCTGCATATAATCAAGTAGACAATCTATCTATTCTTATTTTTGATGACCAAGGTAAACTTGTTGAGGTTTTAGAAGTTGACTATCTACAATTCCAGCAAGACAATGCCATGGTTAGGATTGAACAACCAGAGGGAGACTATAAAGTATTAGTATGGGGCGGTCTATCTGACACCAACTACGACTTATCCGAATTAATTATTGGGGAAACCCTATATGAGGATGTAATCCTTTCACTATACAAAAGTGACGAGGCATCTGAAAATTCAAGTTTATTAGATTATTTGTTTCATTCTAACTTAGATAATTTAACAGTAACTGATTATTACAAAATAGTAGATGTTCCACTTGTCAAAAATACAAATCACTTCTCGATATTAATACAAAGTGATAGCTATGAAGATCTAGAAATTAGCGATTTAGGTATTGTAATTAGATCTGACAACGGAGCAATGGATTATGGGAATAATATAATTGATAATAATTACGTCAATTACACTCCATATGAAAAATTTACTACAGAAGTTACTAATACATCAGAAGAGGGTGAGACTTATACATCAACAATGTTTGTATCGTATCTCAACACTTTAAGATTAATGACAGGAGGTAGCACTTCTCTTTCTATTATTCATAAAGAAACAGACGAAAGATTAGTCAATATCTCATTGATTCAATATCTTCTGTTAACACGTAGTTACTATGGTTCAGACGCAATGGGTGAACAAGAGTATTTAGATAGACAGGATTCATACTCACTTATATTCTTTTTGGAAAAAAGTAGTAGTTCGTTAAGCGGCTATATATGCACAAAGGTATCTGTCAATGGATGGACAATTCGCTTTAATGAAGCTGAACTAGAAAAATAATTTAATTTATTATGGGAACATTTTTTACAATTAAGGAGCTATCTAGATCAAATGTCGCTGCTAAACAAGGCATAGACAACACTCCTATCGGAGAGATTAAAGATAATTTAGAGGTTATGATTAACAAATTGCTAGATCCTGTAAGAGTGAAATGGGGATCACCTATAACGGTTAATAGTGGTTACCGTTCTTTAGAGCTTAATAAAGCTGTTGGAGGAGTAGCAACATCACAACACACTAAGGGTCAAGCTGTGGATATAACAGCAGGTTCACCTGCTAAAAATAAAGAGTTATTTGATATTATAATAGCAAGTGGATTCGAATTTGATCAACTTATTGATGAAAGAAACTACACTTGGCTGCATCTTAGTTATAAAAATGGGAATTGCCGTAATCAAGTACTACACCTATGAGAAACAAGATTATAAATAATATTATTGATGGCTCAAATAAATTTGATATAACAACTCTTGCTCCTGAGGAGCAAGAGTTGTTGTATTCTGAGATACGAAATCTTCAAAAAGATTTAGACACAAGCATACGTGAACAAGAAAAAACTGATGATTTACTTCAAATGATATTTGCATTAGTATTTTTAGTTAGCTACGTTCTACTAATTGTTGCTATGCTAGTTCTTTTGTTTAACCTATCTTCAGGCGGTAGCAATTTGAGTCTACCTGAATGGGCTGTAGCATTTCTATCGACGATATTTGGTGCAATGAGTACAAAAGTATCTACCATTACTGATTTTATTTTTGGCGGTTCTAAATCTGCTGATATTAGAGATCGTAATAATAAAAAATAAGTTATTAATAACATGAAACTTCTAAAAACTACCTTTTGACACCTTCGCATAAATTAGTTTTTAGAAGTTTCTTATGTGGAGTTTTAATAATTGGTTTTAATCAATTTTAGAAGTCCCCTTAAATAAAATATGTTATATGAAAACATTAAGATTAAACGATACAGGTAATAGTGTTACTGAACTTCAAGGCCTACTAAACAAGTGGGGATATGAAGTAAGCGAGAATGGCCTATTTGATAATAATACGCATAATGCTGTATGTCAAATGCAAGATGAGAGAAGACTTACATCTGATGGTATTGTTGGTTCAAAAACATGGGCTATACTTCAAGATGATACTGAATTTATTTTACATAACCTAAGAATAACAGAGCAAAACTATATAGATACTGCTAAATTCTTAGGCGTAGAAATTGCAGCTGTTAAAGCCGTTAAAAGTGT
>JAWXTP010000130.1:0-8310 GCA_044433415.1 Rikenellaceae bacterium | reverse complement strand
ACTTTGACGAGCTCACTTACTCCAGAATAAACCAACTTGGTGAAGGGGACGTGACTGTGACTGTAAATGTTGACAGAAATGTAAAATACATGGAGGTAATCCCAAGAAATGATAAAAACTACATTTACCCTGAACTTATTTATGCTCTATGTTTTTGGGAGGGTGATTGGAAATCTACTGAAATAAAGATAAGTGAAGGTAATACGCTAAATTATGATTACATGCCTAGAAATACAGTCTACTGGGTAAAATGTTTTTCTGAAGGTAAAGAAGAACGTCCTTTTATATATGTGAATGATAGCCTTGTATGGTTATAAACCTTAGCACCACTTAATAGTGAGATTGTTTATGATGAAGAAAATTTAACAACCTTACAACAAGAAACTTCTTTACCTATATTTAAAATAGAGAAATAGCTGAGGGAGTATATTTTCCCCCTGATTAATAACCGATTAACGACAAGCAGTTTCCTTTTTCGGACTAAATGACTGATAACTAGACGACCTTTTGTAGGGGCAGACCTCGTGTCTGCCCCTACAAAAGGTCGTCTAGTTATCTAACTGGTTTCTAAAGAGGTAACAAAGTTTTTCTAACATGGACTAACTGCCATCCATCCTTGGATCTAGTTTCTACATGTTCCATACCTAGCGAATTAGCTTTCTCAACAATATCTTCGATATCTGGGTTCAAGAATCCACTAAAGAAAATATCACCTCCCTCATTTAAATGCTCAACATAGCTTGCCATATCATTAATAAGGATATTACGATTGATATTAGCTAGCACAAAGTCATACTTCTCAGCTGGGATTGAACTTGCATCACCACAGATTACTTTCATCTTATCTGTAAAGCTATTTGTAGCTATATTTTCACGGCAATTGTCCTCTGCCCATTCGTCTATATCTATAGCGCACATATAATCAGCACCTTTCATAAGGGCTGCTATTGCTAGAACGCCAGTACCTGTACCCATATCCAAACCTTTACGACCTGAGAAGTCATTATCAAGGATTTTCTCTACCATCAGGTAAGTAGTAGCGTGATGGCCAGTACCAAATGACATCTTAGGCATAATAACAATCTCAAATTCGCAATCACTCTTACTATGGAAAGGGGCTCTTATACAACAGCGGTTTTCTATATATATAGGCTCAAAGTTTGATTCCCACAGCTCATTCCAGTTTTGTTCTTCTGTCTTAGAAAATTCACAAACAATTTCTAAGGCTGCCATTTCTGCAATGAATTTATCAACTTGTGGTTTGAAGTCTGCATATTCGTTTTCATTAATATAAGCACAGATAAGTCCATCTTCACTAGTGAAGCTCTCAAATCCAATCTCACCTAAATCAGCAATATAAAGGTCTATATTTTCATCCTCAACAAGCTGAGGAGAGGATAATTTTAGCTCAAAGTATTTCATAATTCCAAAATGTTATTAATTATTTAGCAAAGATAGTTAACTTTGTGCAAAATATACAAACAATACGAAAAATAAACTATGCTTAACTGGGAAGAACAAATATTAGAATACAAAACATACCTACTATTAGAAAAGGGATTAAGTGCAAATACCATAGAAGCGTATATGCGTGACATTATCCTTTTTAGAGAATTTATATCTGACAACTTTGACATTACCCCTGAGTCTGTGCAGTACGAGCAAATCGAAAACTTCCTTGCCTACCTATATGATCAAGGGTCTAGCACTACGACTCATGCTAGGGTTATCAGTGGTGTTAAAAGTTTTTTTAACTTTCTCTACCTTTATGACAAGATAGAAACCCTCCCTACAGAGCTTGTAGACTCCCCTAAGATAAAGAGGAAAATCCCTGACGTGTTAACTGTAGAGGAAATATTAAAGGTTGTAAACTCTATAGAGCTAAAGACCATATTAGACTATAGAAACAGGGCTATCCTAGACGTTATGTACAGCTGTGGTTTACGTGTCACGGAGGTCTGCAACCTAAAAATAAGCGATCTATTTTTCAACGATGGGTTTATACGTGTCATAGGTAAGGGCGACAAGCAGCGTCTAGTCCCCGTAAATAACAAGATGATAAAGAGTGTTAACGACTACTTAGAGCTGAGAAACGAGTCTACAGTTTACTACAAAAGTGAGGACATCTTATTTCTAAATAGGCGTGGCAAGCAACTTTCACGCATCATGATATTCAACATAGTAAAGACCTATGTTGAACTAGCAGGCATACACAAAAAGGTCTCTCCCCACACCTTTAGGCATTCTTTTGCCACCCACCTATTAAAGGGCGGTGTAGACATCAGGTTTGTACAGGAGATGCTCGGTCATGAAAGCATTACCACTACTGAAATATACACTCACCTTGACCTAGAACACAAGCGCGCCATAGTAGAGAAGTTTCACCCTTTGAATCTTTAATAGAATTGATAATAGAAAGGAGATTATAATGCAGAGGAAAGGAAATAAAAATTATAAGATTTTGCCTATTTCTCAGGATGATACGCTTATGGGCAAGAGTGAGTTTATAGAAAAAGTCAACACATCTCTCAAAGAGATTAAGGAAGGTAACGCAATAACTCTAAAAGGAGACGATGAAATTGCTAATTTTTTAGCAAAGATATCTATTCCAGAAGAATAAGCCAAATTTTAATTGTGTCGAATTCGACACAATTAAAATTAATGCAGGATTGATTAATGAAGGTATTTTACAACAAAATAGGTTAATAAAACTCGATGCGATAGCGATACAACAAATGAGAGTGCTCTCACAGGTCGAGAGTCGCAAATTATTGAAGTAAAAACTATAGAATTGAAATACGATATTAAAAAAGCCAACTGGAATTACTCAGTTGGCTTTTTTAATATCGTATTTTCTTCAGAAGTATCATCTAGGGTTTGTACTATTATAGGTTCTGATTTTTCTTCCCTAAGTTCATGAATCTCCAGAGGCAACTTTTTTTCAGTAGCAGCACTCTTTTTTTTAAATATCTTTCTAACTATACGTACAACAGCGACTGACACTGCGGCACTAAGAACTAACATACCCATAATTCACTACACTTTAATCTACATATTAACACCCTGCATTTACACTATCAATTTGCATCTCAGACCCTTTTATCAAGATATATTAAAACCCTTAATTAAAACCAACGTTTGTTACCATGAGTGTTACATAACATCCACGGCTGTCCGCTTTTTCCAAGGGGTCACAGACCCTTTTATCAATAATTATTAATTTATCAATAACCCCTTAATTAAAACCGATGCTGGATTACATGAGTGCCACATAACGTCCACGATTGTCCGCTTTTTCCAAGAATGGTTCATATTTGCGGCGTTTTTTAAAGTTTTACGCGGAGCAGCCTCGACGGCTGTGAGCACTAAAACCTTAAAAAAGGTCGGAAAGATGAGCCGTTATTGGGAAAAGCCTTCCCGATGGTTCGAAGTGTCTACATTAGTAAACAAAAAGAAGAGGGGTATCTTAAAAAAGACACCCCATATATTCTGAATCACAAACCTTTTAAACGTTAATTTTTATAATAAATTATAAAGCGTTAACGTGAAGAGCTACACTACTTTTAAGATTAGCAGCTTTATTTTTGTGAATGATGTTGCGTTTAGCAAGTTTATCTAACATAGAAGCAACTTTAGGAAGAAGAGCGATAGCAGCTTCTTTTTCAGTTGTATTTCTTAATGCTTTAACAGCATTACGTGTAGTTTTGTGGTAATATTTATTGTGAATTCTTTTTTTCTCAGCTTGAAGAATTCTCTTTTTTGACGACTTGTGATTTGCCATTATAGTAAAATTTAATTTTTGTTTTAGTATGTAGTCCATAGGGGAATCGAACCCCTATTACAAGAATGAAAATCTTGCGTCCTAACCGTTAGACGAATGGACCGTTTTTTAATTACGATGCAAAAGTATGGATTATATTTTAATCTACCAAATTTTTCATAAACTTTTCTTAAAAAAAGTTCACCTCCAAAATCCCCAAATCTACACAAGCAATTAAAAACCAACTAATTAAACTGAAATTATTCTGTTAATTTTTTTTCTGCCATTTCCACCTTTGTATAGTCAAAATCGGCAATTACTGAATCCATTAGCTCCTTAATTTGTGCTGTACATAGGTTACCTATGCTACCTTCATGTGTGTGATTCACGCTTCTTGATGGGGTGTAAGTTCCGTTTTCTATGTCTAAACCTATGTTTTTGTAAGCCTCTCTAAAAGGAACTCCACTTAGCACCATGTTGTTTACACTCTCAACACTGAAGATATAATCATACATCTTATCGTCAACTATGCCCTCTTTAACACTTATATTATCTAACATATAACAAGCCATAGAAATACAATCACGAAGCTCATTTAATGCAGGGAACAAAGATTCTTTCAGCAGCTGCATATCTCTGTTATATCCTAGAGGTAGGTTTGTTGTCATTAACATAATAGTCGATGGTAAAGACTGCACGATATTACATTTACCACGGATAAGCTCCCATACGTCAGGATTTTTCTTGTGAGGCATAATACTAGAACCTGTAGTAAGCTCAGCAGGGTAAGAGATAAAGTTAAAGTTTTGACTTATAAACATACAGTTATCCATTGCTAAACGAGAAAGTGTTGAAGCTACATTAGAAATAGCCTGAGCAACTATCTTTTCGCTCTTACCACGACCCATCTGTGCATAAACAACATTATAGTTTAGTGAATCAAATCCTAGAAGCTCTGTAGTCATAGTTCTATTTAATGGAAAAGAAGAACCATAACCTGCCGCAGAACCTAGAGGATTCCTATTACACACTTTAAAGGCCGCTTTCAGCATTTCCATGTCATCTACTAAACTTTCAGCGTAAGCACCAAACCACAGACCAAAAGATGAAGGCATAGCAATTTGCAGGTGAGTATAACCTGGCATAAGCACCTCTTTATGCTTCTCTGAAAGCTCCTGAAGTTTATTAAACAGCACTTCCACCTCCTGAGCTATAGCATAGACTTCACTTCTAAGGAAGATTTTAAGGTCTACAAGCACTTGGTCATTACGTGAACGACCGCTATGTATTTTTTTACCTGCATCCCCTACTCTTTGAGTTAACAAAAACTCTACTTGTGAGTGAACATCCTCGACGCCCTCCTCGATTTCGAACTTACCAGCTTCAATTTCTTTATATATGTCTTTTAGTCCGTTTTGTACAGACTCTAAGTCTTCATCACTAAGAAGACCTACAGAATTTAACATTTTAGTGTGCGCTAACGATCCTAACACATCACTTTTTGCAAGGTACATATCCATCTCTCTGTCTCTACCAACAGTGAAAAGATCTACAATTTTATTTACCTCTATATTTTTTTGCCATAATTTACTCATAACACTCCATTTAATAAATTAATATAAATATCTATACCGTCATATATTTCTTGCAAATATACAAATTCATCGGCAGTATGCGAACGTTTTGAGTCCCCAACTCCAATTTTTAATGTAGGAAAAGGCATAAGCGACTGATCAGAAATTGTAGGTGACCCGTAACAGCTAAGCCCTAAATCGCTACCAGACTTCACTATAGGATGGTTTTTAGAAATAAACGAAGGTCTCAACCTTACGGATCTTGGCACGACTGACGAGCTAACATTTTTTCTAACAATTTCAACAATTTCTTCATTTGTGTACTGTTCGGTAACCCTAACATCCACTACAAAGGTACAACTTGAAGGCACAACATTATGAGTAGTCCCAGCATTTATCACAGTAACACTCATTTTAACGTTATCAAAAAAGTCTGACTTTTTGTCGAACTCATAGGTTTCAAACCAGTTTATATCTTTTATAGCTTTACAAATGGCATTCTCGCCCTCATTTCTTGCTGCATGTCCACTTTTACCCAAAGCCTCACAATCTAGCACTATAAGCCCTCTTTCAGCTATTGCCATTTGCATTAAGGTTGGCTCACCTACAATGCCAAATTCTATATTATGTAATTTAGGGAGTATACTCTCTACTCCATTCTTACCTGAAACCTCCTCTTCGGCAGTAATTGCTAAGCAAAGGTTGTATTTTAGGTCTTCTCTTTTATAGAAATGTAGAAACGCCGCCATTAACGATACTCCACTAGCTCCAGCATCATTACTTCCCAGTCCATAAAGCACGCCATCTTCTATCTCGGCACCGAAAGGATCTCTTGTGTAATCTTTATTAGGTTTTACTGTATCATGATGAGAATTTAGTAAAATTGTAGGCTTTTTTTCATCAAAAAACTCGTTGTACGCCCAAATATTATTGCAAAATCTCTCAGTTTTTACTCCATTTTCGCATAAAAAATCTTCAATTAGATCTGCTGTCCCCTCCTCATTTCTGCTAAAAGATGGGGTTTTTATCATTTTTTGAAGAAAAAAAATGAATTTTTTTTTCTTTTTATTTTCCATAATTAAATTTCTTAAAATCAATAAATTGAACTCTATTTTTGCTTATTTAAAACATAAAGGTACGAAAAAAAATTAAAAAAAGTTGCAAAAAAATTTGGTATGAAAAAAAAAAGCCCTATATTTGCAATGCATTCGAAAAGCGGATGTGGCGTAATTGGTAGCCGCGCTAGACTTAGGATCTAGTGTCGTGAGACGTGGGGGTTCGAGTCCCTTCATCCGCACAAGAACATTAATTTGTTCTTCGCTTTATAGAATGATTCCTCGTTAGCTCAGTTGGTTAGAGCACCTGACTGTTAATCAGGGGGTCCTAGGTTCAAGTCCTAGACGAGGAGCTTAAAGGTTGTAACGGTAGTTACAACCTTTTTTGTTTTTATGGCTTTAATCCATTGCGCCCTAAGGGGCGCTACAGCGTCACAGGGGTCATAAGGGTCGCGACAAGCGATTAAATTATTCACAAAATCTTCTCAGAATTTTCTCAAAATCTTTAATCGCTTGTCGCCCTACAAGCTACAAGCTAAAACCCTACTTACCATAACCATTATAATGCACCTTCTCAGGTTTCCATTTATCCTTAACTGTAGGTTCAGAATCTGGATAACCAATAATAATAGCATTAAGAGCTTTAACACCGCCAGGCAAATTCAACAGCTTAGCCATCTTAGCAACACGACCACTCTCATTGTCAGGATGTACACCACACCAAACAGCACCTAGACCCATTGCGTGAGCTGCAAGAAGGATATTCTCAGTAGCAGCACTACAATCTAAAATCCAAGAACCAGAAACTCTCTCATCACCTAGAACAGCAATAGCAAGAGGAGCACCTGCTGCCATACGCATACCACCAGCTACATATGGCAGTTGGTTAAGAATAGCAGTATCAGTAATAACAACAAACTCCCAAGGTTGTTTATTACTACCTGTTGGAGCAGCCATACCAGCCTTTAAAAGCACCTCTATCTTCTCTGCTTCTACTGCCTGAGAAGTATAAGAACGAACACTAGAGCGTGTCATAATATTGTTAATTACGGCTTCTTCAGAAGACGCTACAGCTCCTGTCGAGCATTCACCACAACAAGAAGTCATAAGAGCACCAATAGCTAGCATTGATGCAAACAAACATACAATTTTTTTCATAAATAATTTATTTAATATTACAAAATACAGTAAAAGGGAATTTACCACTTTCTAAGCCGCAAATTCCCCATCTCTAGTAAAATCCTTATTTCATATTAGTGAAAACGTTAGTCACATCTTCATCACTTTCAAATTTTTCAACAAGTTTTTCAATAGTTGCACGTTGTTCATCATCAACGTCTTTAAAATCTGTAGGTATTCTTTCGAACTCACCACTGATAATCTGATAATTGTTTTCCTCTAGATGTTTTTGTATAGCACCATAAGATTCAAATGCACCATAAATTACGATTTCTTCATCCTCAGCGAAGATTTCATCACAACCATAGTCTATCATATCAAGCTCTAGTTCTTCAAGGTCTAAATCACCAGGATTAGCAATCTTGAACACACATTTTCTATCGAACATAAAATCAAGACAACCACTAGTACCTAAAGAGCCACCAGCTTTATTAAAATAACTTCTTACGTTAGCAACAGTACGAGTGTTGTTATCGGTTGCAGTTTCAACAACTACAGCTATACCAAAAGGAGCGTAACCTTCAAAAACTACCTCTTTATAATCTGCAACATCTTTACTGACTGCACGTTTGATTGCACGTTCAATATTATCTTTAGGCATATTTGCAGCCTTAGCGTTATGAATCAAAGCACGCAATGTTGGGTTGTTTTCTGGATCGGGACCTCCAGATTTTGCAGCCATACAAATTTGTTTTCCTAGACGAGTAAACACACGAGCCATGTTGCTCCAGCGTTTCATTTT
>JAWXTP010000129.1:0-8412 GCA_044433415.1 Rikenellaceae bacterium | reverse complement strand
GAATCAAACCATTTTACTGTACCTTTCATAAAAAATTTTGTTTTGTAAATAAATATTCACAACAAAGTAAGTCAAAATAATTGCATAAACAATACTTTTTCATTTTCTTTACATAATAAAATTAACTAAATATAGGTTAGTATTAGTATTAACTGATACGTATTCAGGGCATTAATGCCTAAAAAAATAATTTTAAAAAAATGAAGTTTTTTTCAATTAACAATAAACTTTGTGCTAAATGCACTCAATGTGGGAAAATTTATCTTGTAAATGCTGCTGAAAATAATACAGTCATTTTTAAAGATGGAAATATCAAAAGTTCGTCAGGAGAAATTGATGAAGCTATAGAAATTGGTATCCCTATAGAAGATACACCAGAGGTTGAGAAGCTAAAAAAAACGAATCTTGAGCTAGAACAAAAACTAAGTGCTGTTCTTGAAGAAAATCGCATCCTTAAAGAAAGAAGTTTCCTATTAGACCAACATCGTACTGCTATACTTGAGAAGATACCTTATGGAATTGTAATCTTTAATAACAATAAACGCATAACTTACGCCAATAGTGCATTTATTCATTTAGTAGGATATAAAGCTGAATCTTTAGACCTAACACATCCTCACCTTAACAATGTAAAAATTTCTCAAGTTTTATGTGATACAGCTTTTGCATATATAGAGTCTTCACTATATAGCCAAGACTATAATGTTGATAAAACAATAACTGTAGGGAAACGTAAACTTTCTCTTTCAACTTACCCTATAACAAAGGCCGACTATGCCTTCGCTATTGTTAAGGATATGTATAATGAGGATATCGTAAAAGAAGAGATTTCTTCACGTATACAAGAAGTGCTAGACCAAAATATGGCCATGGTACAAAAGATAGGCTTCCTGATGGGTGAGGAAACTTCAAAAACAACAAAAACTTTAAATTCTATAATTTCAACACTTAAAGAAGAGGAGAGATAAACTATGTTAGCAAAATGTTATGGAGCCGCACTTTCTGGAATAGATGCAATAACAATCACTATAGAAGTTAATGCCGCATTAGGTGTGCAAATGTTTATTGTGGGGTTACCTGACAATGCTGTTAAAGAATCTCAACATAGAATATATTCTGCTTTCGAAAATAACGGTTTTAACCTACCTGTCCGCCGTGTGACCGTGAATATGGCACCTGCAAATATAAAAAAAGAAGGTTCATATTTCGATTTACCTATTGCTATAGGCATGCTTGCAGCAACAGAACAGTTAGCAACTACAAATATAGGAAATTACCTAATTATGGGAGAACTATCTCTTGATGGCACTATAACTCCTATAAAGGGCGCTCTACCCATGGCTATAAAGGCAAAAGAAGAGGGATTTAAAGGCTTTATCCTTCCTCTTGAAAATGCTACAGAGGCAGCAGTAGTAAAGGACTTAGAAGTCTATGGAGCGCGCAATCTTAGAGAGGTAGTAGATTTCTTCACGGAAGGTGCCGAGAAAATAGAAAAAGTTGAAGTAGATTTAGATAAAATATTTAGCGACACTTACACACTATTTGATTTTGACTTTAAAGATGTAAAAGGTCAGCAATCTACAAAGAGAGCTTTAGAAGTTGCTGTAGCAGGAGGGCACAACGTCATTATGGTAGGAGCTCCTGGCTCAGGAAAAACAATGCTAGCACGAAGATTAACAACAATAATGCCCCCTATGACTATGGAGGAAGCGCTAGAAACTACAAAGATACATTCTGTAGCAGGGAAGGGCGAGATAATAAATGGACTTATCACAAAAAGACCTTTCCGCTCACCTCACCATACAATCTCAAATGTAGCACTCGTAGGAGGTGGCACAAATCCTCAACCTGGAGAAATTTCTCTTTCTCATAATGGTATATTATTTTTAGATGAACTTGCAGAGTACAGTCGCACTGTATTAGAGGTCATGCGCCAACCTTTAGAAGATAGAGTGGTATCTATAGCTCGTAGTAAATATGCTATAGAATACCCTGCTAATTTTATGCTTGTAGCTTCTATGAACCCTTGTCCTTGTGGGTATTATGGGCATAAAGAAAAGGAATGTACATGCTCAGTAGGAGAGATTAAGCGTTACCAAAATAGAATCTCAGGTCCCATGCTTGATAGGATAGATATACATGTTAACGTTAAACCTGTAGCCATATTAGAACTTTCTACAAAAGTAGAGGACGGGGAAACTAGTGAAGTGATAAGAGCTAGAGTTATGAACGCCCGTAAGGCACAAAACGAACGATTTAAAAACAGCGATATACATTCTAACTCTATGATGGGCTCTCGTCAGGTAGAGGAATTTTGCAAACTAGACGAAAAATCCAAATTACTATTACATAAAGCTATAGATAAGCTAGGGCTTTCTGCTCGTGCTTATCATAGAATCCTAAAGGTGTCACGTACTATAGCTGACCTTGACAATTCCGAAGATATAACATTCTCTCACATATCAGAAGCTATACAATACCGCTCATTAGATAGAGGAAACTAGAAGACTACTAAAAGGAGCTACTATATTCAAAATCGAATAAAAACAATTATTAGCCCCCTCTCAACATTTGGCACGGAAAATGAATTCTATTTTACGGGAACTTCTAAAAATTGGATTTTAACGCTTTTAGATTTATAAGTTTCATCTTTGAAGTTTTCAAAATATGCCATAGGAGCCACTATGCCATCATTTTGAAAATTCCAAATCTAAAACTTCTAAATCCTAAATCGAATAAAACCAATTATTATAACTCCCCTTATAAAACATACAATTATGAAAGCAATAGGATTTAAACAATCGCTGCCAATTACTGAACAGGATAGTTTTATAGAATTTGAAACTGAAAAACCTTCAGCCTCAGGTCATGACTTACTTGTTAAAGTACTTGCTAATTCCGTAAACCCTGTAGACTATAAAGTCAGAAGCTCTGCTGCTAAAGATTTAGAATTAGAAATGCCTAAAATTATTGGGTGGGACGCTGTAGGGGTAATTGAAGCCCTAGGTGAGGATGTTTCGCTTTTTAAATTAGGCGAAGAAGTATTTTATGCTGGAGACCTTACTAGAAGCGGAAGCAATGCTCAATATCAACTTGTTGACGAACGCATAGTTGGTCACAGTCCCCAAAATATAAGTATAGCTGAAGCCGCCGCCATGCCTTTAACAAGCATAACAGCTTATGAAGCACTATTCGACAGGATAAAAGTAGACCCTGTAAAAGATAAGGGGAAAACTGTATTGATACTCTCTGGTGCTGGTGGTGTTGGCTCTATAGCCATACAATTAGCTAAGAAAGTCGCTAATCTAACAGTTATTGCTACTTCTTCACGTGAAGATTCCATAGAATGGTGTAAGAGTTTAGGTGCAGACCATGTAATTAACTATAACAACATAAAAGACGAGTTACAGAAGATAGGTCATACTGAGGTTAACTACATTCTAGACTTTGTAGATCTTGAAGACTACTGGGAACTTATGGCTGAGATTATCAAACCTCAAGGGCATATAGTTTCTATAACAGAAAGTCTATCTCCTCTTAACCTAGATATATTAAAGACTAAAAGTGTTAGTTTTTCATGGGAGTTTATGTACACTCGGTCTATGTATAAAACTGAGGATATGACTAGACAACACGAGATACTAAATCATATAGCCGAACTACTCGACACAGGAACCATAAAATCTACATTAACAACTACCTTAGTTGGTTTTAATGTCAACAACATCAAGCAAGCACATGCTATGCAGGAATCAGGAAAGACCATGGGTAAGACAGTAATTGTCTTTTAGGGAACTTCTAAAAATTGGATTTTAAATCCCTCTAAATAAATTCACTATGTTAGTAATGTCAAGTATTATGGAATTAGGAACGGTAGCTCCCGATTTCACACTGTTAGATACCATCTCAGACAAAATGCTATCACTCTCAGATCTGAAGTCTAACAAAGCAACTGTTATCATGTTTATATGTAATCACTGCCCTTTTGTGCATCATATAAATAAAAAGTTAGTAGAGATAGCTAACCTATATCAATCTAAAGGTATGCAATTTATCGCTATCAGTAGTAATGATGTAAACGCCTTCCTAGAGGATTCTCCTATGCGTATGAAAGTTGTTGCCATGGAAGAAAAATACCCCTTTCCCTACCTCTACGATGAAACACAGAAAGTCGCTGAGGCTTATATGGCTGAATGTACTCCCGAATTTTTTATTTTCGATAAAGATATGAAATGTGTCTATAGAGGCCGATTTGATGATACTCGTCCAAACAAGGGTACGCCAACAGGGAAAGATATCACTGATGCCTTAGATGCCATAATAGATGGAACTAAAATATCTAACGAACAAAAGCAAAGTATGGGTTGTAGCATAAAATGGAAATAGCTTTTAAAAGTATTCATTGCGACACAAAAAAATTGAGGAATGCTAAGATTTATTATCTCTTAGCATTCCTCAATTTTTGTATTGAAAGTTCTAGAAGTTCCCTCTAATCTTCTGGGTCACTCCTCGTTATTAAAACTGCTCTTTAGCATTCAGGTAATCTGCCCATATCTGAGCAGCAGTTCTAACCATTTCAGCACAAGGGCGTTTTTTATAATATTCCTCCGTACGTGCTTCTCTATTAGTATCTGTATACTCATCCTTCTTTGTAAGTCCTAACAGCTCAGCACATATCAAAGAACCATTCTTTTCTTTAAATTCATTAGCTAACTCCTGCACTAACTTATAATTATTACCTTTACCCTTTGTTGCTTCTACATTATCAGCAGGTGTCGCTAATCCAGCAACTAAAAACATACCGCATGCAGCACCACAAGTCTGACGCATGCGACCTATGCCTCCACCAAAAGATGCAGCCATTCTTATAGATTGCTCAAATGTAAAGCCGTAAAGGTCGCCATAAGCTCCACAAACTGATTGAGCGCAATTGTACCCTTCTTTAAATAAGGCTACTGCTTTTTCTACTCTATCTTCCATTAATCTTGGTTTTTTGGCAAGAAACTCCTGGATGGCTTTTTCCAATAACGGCCTACATTTTTCACCTTTTTCTAAAAACCAATGCTCACAGCCACCTGAGGCTGCTCCGCTTGATTTTCAAAAAAACGCAAAAAATCTAGACCATTCTTGAAAAAAGCGAACATTCCGTTTCCTGCCCTATGCAGGTTAAAATATTATAAAAGTTCGCCTAACAATTCTTTCATCTCGTCAGCCATCTCTTTAGCTTTTTCAGCTGCAACAGTTGCGAAATTTTCAGTTTTATCTGCATAGATGATACCACGTGAAGAGTTCACAAGTAGTCCACAACGTGAGTTCATACCATACTTAGCAACTTCACTTAAAGAACCACCTTGAGCACCAACACCAGGAACTAACAAGAAATGATCAGGAACTATAGAACGTACAGAACCTAACATATCAGCTTTTGTAGCTCCCACAACATACATCATATTGTCAACGCTACCCCACTCTTTAGAAGTTTTAAGCACTCTTTCGTATAGGTAATCACCATCTTCAAGTTTTAGAGTTTCAAAATCTGCTGATGAAGGGTTAGATGTTAAAGCTAACAATACAGAATAGCGACCTTCATATTTTAAGAAAGGCGCTACTGTATCTTTTCCCATATAAGGAGAAAGTGTCACAGCATCAACACTATTGATATTATCATAGAAAGTCTTAGCATACATCTCTGAAGTGTTACCTATGTCACCGCGTTTAGCATCTGCAATAACCAACATCTCAGGGTAGTTTTCTTTGATATAGTCTACAGTTTTCACGAAAGTATTCCAACCTTCATCACCACTCACTTCATAGAAAGCTAGATTTGGCTTATAAGAAACTGTGTAAGGTGCTGTAGCATCAATTATAGCTTTATTAAACTCAAATATAGGATCTTCACAATCTAATAAATGAGCAGGTATTTTAGTAAGGTCACTATCTAATCCTACACATAGGAAGCTACCTTTAATTTTAATTTGTTCAAATAACTCTAAACTTGTCATATTCTTTATTTTAAAAAATGAACTTCTTATTCTTCAGAAGCAGCTTTCAAACGCTCTGCATTTTCTGCAAACTGTAACTTATCAATAACCTCTTGAATATCTCCATCTAGTGCAGCAGAAAGATTATAGATAGTAAGGTTTATACGGTGATCAGTCACACGACCTTGAGGATAATTATAAGTTCTAATTTTCGCAGAACGGTCACCCGAAGCAACCATAGTTTTACGTTTAGAAGAAATTTCATCAAGGTATTTTTGGTATTCTAAGTTATAGATACGAGTACGAAGTTCTTCAAACGCTTTATCAAAGTTTTTAAGCTGTGATTTTTGGTCTTGACACTGAACTACAATACCTGAAGGAATGTGAGTTAAACGAATAGCCGAGTAAGTAGTATTTACAGACTGACCACCAGGACCAGAAGCACAGAAAGTATCTTTTCTGATATCTTCCATTTTGATATCAACGTCAAACTCCTCAGCCTCAGGAAGCACAGCTACCGAAGCAGCAGAAGTATGAACACGACCTTGAGTTTCTGTTTGAGGCACACGTTGAACACGGTGAACACCCGATTCGTATTTCAATACTCCATAAGCACCATCAGCAGTAACTTTCACTACTACTTCTTTATAACCACCAGAAGTACCTTCACTTTGAGAAGTGATTTCATATTTCCATTTTCTTATTTCAAAGAAACGTATGTACATTCTTAATAAGTCACCAGCAAAAATAGCAGCCTCATCACCACCAGATCCACCACGAATTTCCACGATAGCATTTTTACTATCTTGAGGGTCAGCAGGAATTAATAATAACTTAATCTCCTCCTCTAGTTCAGCAATATATGGCTCTAGCTCCTCTATCTCAGATTTTGCCATCTCTCTCATCTCTTCATCCTTCTCTGTAGCAAGGATATCTTTCGCCATCTCAAGATTAGATACAGAAATACGATATTTCTCACTAGCTTCAACAACAGGTTGTAACTCTTTGTACTCCTTGTTAAGCTGTATATATCGTTTTATATCAGACATCACTTCTGGAGAAGTAATCTCTTGAGATATCGATTCATACTTAGTTTTAATTCCGTCAAGTTTTGACAATATAGAATTCTCTGCCATAATTGGTATATATCTTAATATTAGTTTTCAAAATGTTATATAGAATAAATCATGCAAAGATAGTAGTTTTTAAGCAATTGTGAAAATCTATTATTTAATAGTTTTATTTTTTTTGAAAATAAATTTGTGGCATACAATTTGTAATTGTATATTTGTTGGACTAAAAATCAAAAAGTGAAGATGGAATATAGAATTAATTATATATGCAGTAATAAAGAATTAGAGTACAATGACCTTAATAATACTCATTTTAAACTTGTATATATCCTAAGTGGTACTAAAAGTATAGTATTTAATGAGGATAAAATAAATTTCTGTAAAGGTGAATTATTATACATAAGAAAACATTGTATTTTATCATATACTAACAATCCTGAAAATGGAAATTACCAAGAGATAGAAATCTTGTATACATTAGAGGAAATACACATTATCATAAATGACTTTCTTACCAAGTTTAAGTACCATTTGGCTTTAAAGGATATACCATTAGGTTATAACGAAAGTATTATATCGCAACATGCTGATTGTAATTTAACAAATTATTTTGACAATTTACTGTTATTGATAAAGGATAATTTTGTAGGGAACAACTTACAAGTTGACTGGATAAAGAGGTCGGAGTTTATATTTTTACTTGTAAGTTCCAAGTTAAGTTATCTATCTACAAACATGCTTTATGACATAAAGACACCTAAGAAAAACTTTGTAAAGATAGTTAATGAGAATATTTTTTCTAAGATAAATATTTCGGAATTATCAGAGAAGTGCGGTATGAGTGAGAGTTCATTTAAGAAAGAGTTTGCAACATATTTCAAGCAATCACCACATAAATGGTTTATTGATCAGCGCTTAAATAAAGCTAAATTTCTTCTCATCTCAACCGACAAGGATATACAGGAAACAGCAGCCGAATGCTGTTTTGACAATACATCGCACTTTATCAAACTTTTCAAGAAAAAGTTTAAACTCACACCTCTTAAGTATAGAAATAAACTTGGTGATGAAGGGTTGTAAGTTGTAGATTGTTACTGAGTTACCTGGGTCGAACAGGGTCGGACAGGGATTGCGACAAGCGTGGAATGATTAATGGAAAGATTGTTGGAGGGTCATAGGGGTCAAAGGGGTCATAGAGGTCAAAGGGGTCGCGACAAGCGACTAAAGATTACTGAAAGATTTCTGAAAAATTTCTAAAAAATCAATGAAAGATTTCCAACAATCTTTAGTCGCTTGTCGCGACCCCTTTGACCTCTATGACCCCTTTGACCCTCCAGTAATCTTTCAAGCAATCTTTC
>JAWXTP010000128.1:0-8556 GCA_044433415.1 Rikenellaceae bacterium | reverse complement strand
GATGGTAGGGCTTCGATCTACACTTACGACAAGAAAAACAACCTTACAGAACATACTTTTAGCTCTATGTTTGATGAAACATCAGATATTCATTATGAACAACCTAATGAATACCTGTTCTCTTTTAATAACCCTGTAGGAGCATGTCCTGAATGTGAGGGTTATGGTAAAGTGGTAGGCATAGACGAATATTTAGTAGTTCCCGACAAGTCAAAATCTCTATTTGATGATGCTGTAGCTTGCTGGCGTGGTGAAACTATGAAAAAGTGGAAAGAGCAAGTTATTTTTAACGCTGAAAAAGTAAACTTTCCTATTCATAGACCATACTATAAACTTACTGACAAAGAACGTAGTACATTATGGAAAGGATGCGCATTTTTTAGAGGTATAGACGATTTCTTTGCATCGCTAGAAAAAGAAAAATACAAAATACAATACCGTGTACTTATCTCTAGGTATACAGGTAAAAGAACATGCCCAGAATGTGAGGGTACTAGATTAAGAAAGGAAGCTACTTATATAAAAGTTGGTGGTTATCGTATCACTGATCTTATCAACAAAAGTGTAACTAACTTAATAGATATATTTAACTCCATGCCTCTTGATGATTACGAAAAAACTATTGCAAAACGTATCTTTCAAGAGATAACTTCTCGTCTACAATATCTAAAAGATGTAGGTTTAGAGTATTTAACACTAAACCGTCTTTCGAACACGCTTTCAGGAGGTGAAAGCCAAAGAATAAACCTTGCTACTTCTCTAGGAAGCGCACTTGTAGGCTCTATGTACATACTTGACGAGCCTAGCATAGGTTTACACCCTCGCGATACAGAAAGACTAATAAAAGTCCTAAAACAGCTGAGAGATTTAGGCAATACAGTAATTGTTGTTGAACATGACGAAGAAATAATGCGTGCTGCCGATCAGATTATAGATATAGGTCCTTTTGCAGGAGTTTTTGGAGGAGAGGTTGTATTTCAAGGCTCTATAAAAGATATAAAAAAAGCTAAAGATTCACTTACTGCAAAATATATACTAGGTCAAGAAACAATAGAACGATTAAGTCCAAAACGTAAGCTAAAAGACTTTATTGAGGTTAAGGGAGCGCGTGAAAATAACCTTAAAAATATAGATGTTAAATTCCCTATAGGTGCTTTAACCTGTGTAACGGGAGTTAGTGGTAGCGGTAAATCTTCTTTAGTGAAAGATATACTACACCCTGCACTTTTCAGGCATTTTAACAAAACAGGCTTTGTAAGTCCTAATTTTGAAGGCATAGATGGTGCTTTAAAACTAATAAAAGGTGTTGAGATGATAGACCAAAATCCTATCGGTAGGTCTTCACGTTCAAACCCTGTTACCTACATCAAGGCTTATGACGAGATACGTAAACTCTTCTCTGAACAACAGTCAGCAAAAGTGATGGGTTATAGACCTTCTTTCTTCTCTTTTAATATTGCTGGGGGGCGCTGTGAAGAATGCCAAGGTGAGGGTGTATTGCGCGTAGAAATGCAGTTTATGGCTGACGTAGAGATGTTATGTGATGTTTGTGAGGGGAAACGCTTTAAAAGAGATATCTTAGAGATAAAATATAGGGGTAAAAACATTTCTGACGTGTTAGATATGTCTATAGATGAAGCTATAGAGTTTTTTAAAGCTGACAGCTCTACCCTAGCGCGAAAGGTAGTAGATAAGCTAACAGTTCTACAAAATGTAGGTCTAGGATATATAGCCTTAGGTCAATCTTCATCTACTCTTTCAGGTGGGGAGAGTCAACGTGTGAAACTAGCTAGCTTCCTATTAAAAGATAGCTCTACAGAACCTTTATTATTTATCTTTGATGAACCTACAACAGGTCTTCATTTTCATGATATAAAAAAGCTATTACTTGCGTTTGATGCTCTTGTAGCTAAGGGACACACACTGATAGTTGTTGAGCATAATCTTGAAGTTGTGAAGTGTGCAGACTGGATTGTAGACCTTGGAGCAGAAGGCGGAGATAATGGCGGAGAGCTTGTGTATCAGGGAGATATAGAGAACTTTTTAAACTGTGAAAAAGGTTATACACAAAAATTTATGAAAATTGTTTGCAAGATGAAAAAATAAGTGTAGATTTGCCGTCGTATTTAAAGTAATTTCTTTATTTTCGGTTATAATAAACTGACAAAAGGGTGTTTTTGATAATTGTTTTTATTCGATTTTGTGTTTATAGGTTTTAAATTTCAGTTTTTACAAATCTAAAATCGTTAAAATCTAATTTTTTAGAAATACCCTAATGTAAAAAAACTATTTAAATTTAGTTATATGGAAAACATTATTGAGAGTCAAATTGATGACGTAGTTATCAGATTCTCTGGCGACTCTGGCGACGGTATGCAACTTACGGGTATGCTATTCACAGAAACAAGTGCCTTTTTAGGAAATGGGGTATCTACATTCCCTGATTTCCCTTCTGAAATTAGAGCCCCACAAGGAACGATTAGTGGTGTGTCGGGTTTTCAGCTTCACTTTGGTAGTAAAACTGTAAATACTCCAGGTGACTATTGTGACGTATTAGTTGCAATGAATCCTGCTGCTTTACGTGCTAACGCTAAATGGCTTAAAAAAAGCGCTACTATCATTTATGATGTAGATTCGTTTAACGACAAAAGTGTTGCAAAAGCTGGATTCTCAACTTTAAACCCATTTACAGAATTAGGTCTTGAAGATTATTACATAATCCACGCGCCTATTACATCCATGACTAAAGAAGCTCTTGTTGGTACAGATCTACCTATGAAAAGTGTAGTGAAATGTAAAAACATGTTTGCATTAGGCATATGCTACTATCTTTTTGAACGCCCTATGGAGCACACTGAGGCTTTCTTTGCTAAGAAATTCGCTAAAAATCCTGCTGTAGTAGATGCTAATAAAAAAGTACTTAACGCTGGTTATAACTTTGCGGGTAACACTCACGCCTTTGCAAATCGCTATATTGTTGCTCCTGCAAATATAGAGAAAGGTACTTACAGAAATATCGATGGTAACCAAGCTGTAGCATGGGGATTTATTGCTGCATCTGAGAAAAGTGGAAGACCTCTTTTCTGTGGTTCTTACCCTATCACTCCTGCAACTCACATACTTGAGGAGCTTGCTAAATGGAAAAGCCTAGGTGTGAAAACCCTACAAGCTGAGGACGAAATTGCAGGTATCTGTACTTCTATAGGTGCTGCTTTTGCAGGTAGCTTTGCTGTTACTACAACATCGGGTCCTGGTCTTTCTCTTAAAAGTGAGGCTATAGGTCTTGCTGTAATGACTGAACTTCCTCTAGTAATTGTGGACGTTCAACGTGGTGGTCCTTCTACAGGTTTACCTACAAAAACTGAACAAAGTGACTTAAATCAAGCTCTTTGGGGACGTAATGGTGAATGTCCTTTAGTAGTTATCGCCGCTAGTACTCCTTCAAACTGCTTTGACTATGCGTTTATGTCAGGTAAAATATCTATGGAACACATGACTCCTGTGATGTTATTAACTGACGGTTTTATCGCTAATGGTTCTGAGCCTTGGAAAATCCCTACTATGGCAGATTATCCTGAGATAGTACCTCCTATAGTAACAGAAATCCCTGAGGGAGAAAAATATATGCCTTACAAGCGTGACGAAGAAAGATTAGCACGCACATGGGCTCTACCAGGCACTAAAGGTCTTGAGCACCGCATTGGTGGTCTTGAAAAAGACTTCCTGTCAGGGGCGGTATCTCACGACCCTATAAACCACGAAAAAATGGTTAACGCACGTGCTGCAAAAGTAAAACGTGTAGAAAATTTCATCCCTGAGCAAGAAGTATTTGGCTCTACAGAGGGCGGTGAGCTTCTAATTGTTGGCTGGGGTGGAACATGGGGTCACCTACAAAGTGCTGTAAATGAAATGAGGCAAGAAGGTAAGGATGTTTCTCTTTGTCACTTTAACTACATAAATCCTTTTCCACGTAACACAAAAGAAATATTCTCAAAATATAAGAAAATTCTTGTTTGCGAACTTAACATGGGTCAGTTTGCATCTTACCTAAAAATGGAGCATCAAGAGTTTGAATATTTAACATATAATAAAGTTCAAGGTTTACCATTTACTGTGACTGAACTTAAAGAGAAATTTAATTCACTACTTTAGATTATGGAACAAAACTGCAAATATACACCTATAGATTTTAAAAGTGATCAAGAGGTAAAATGGTGTCCAGGATGTGGAGACCACGCTATTTTAAGTGCTGTACAAAAAGCATTGCCTGAGGTAGCAGCAGAATTAAATTATAAACACGAACGCTTTACTTTTGTATCAGGTATAGGTTGTTCATCACGTTTCCCTTACTACATGCATACTTTCGGATTTCACGGAATTCATGGTCGTGCTGCAGCTATTGCTACTGGTGTTAAGGTTTCTAACCCTAAACTTTCAGTATGGCAAGTGTCGGGTGATGGTGATGCCCTAGCTATAGGTGGTAATCACTTTATACATGCTGTAAGGCGTAACATAGATATTAATATCTTACTTTTCAACAACGAAATTTACGGTCTTACTAAAGGACAGTATTCTCCTACTTCTAAGCTAGGTAAGATTACTAAAACATCGCCTTTCGGGACTATAGAGCACCCTTTCTTACCTGGTGAGTTAGTATTAGGAGCACGTGGTACTTTCTATGCTCGTTCTCTAGATGTTGATGTTAAACTTACCATGGAATGTCTTAAGGCTAGCGCTAAGCATGACGGGACTTCGGTATTTGAAATCATGCAAAACTGTGTTATTTTTAATGACAAGACACATGACTCTTTCACTAACAAAGAGTTTAGAGAAGATAGAACCATAGTTCTTAAGCATGGGGAACCTATGATTTTTGGCAAGAACAAAGACAAAGGTTTAGTACTTCAAGGTTTAGGTCTTAAAGTGGTTACCATAGGTGAGGGTGGCTGGAAACTTCAAAATATTCTTGTTCATAATGCGTACCAACAGAGTCCTGGGGTTCACATGATGCTTGTAAATATGAAAGGGCCTGACTTCCCTATTGCTTTAGGTGTTATCCGTGATGTTAAAGACTTTACTTATGACGACTGTATGCAAGAACAAATCGCTGAGGTTAAAGAAAAATCCAACATCAAGTGTTGTGACGATCTACTACGTAGTGGCGACACCTGGGAATTGTAACTTGGTTTTTGTTTCGGGGCATTAGTGAAGGCTTTTCCCAATAACGGCTCATCTTTGCGACCTTTCAGGGCATTTCAATGCTCACAGCCGTCGAGGCTGCTCCGCTTAAAATACCCTGAAACGCCGCAAAGATGAACCATTCTTGAAAAAAGCGGACAATCGTGGACGTTAAATTTTTAAAGAGGGTGACTCAAAAGGTTAGAAACAAAGCAATCAACCCCTGTTACATAGCGTGTAGCAGGGGTTGATTGTTTATTGTGGGTACTTATGGGTGTAAGCGTCTCTACAGTGACGTATTGATTTGTGAGATCAAAAAACGGAACTTTGTTGAAACTTTTAAATAATAAAAATTATGTTATTCAACTTAGATTCGACCGTCAAATTTCACATGTACGGCAGTAGCGTAGATATGCGCAAAGGGATTAAATCTCTCTATTTTATAGTTAATCAATCAGAAGAACTAAAAGCCACTAGTGGCGATGTATTTGTTTTTGTAAGTAATAATCGTAAGTCGATTAAATTACTTCGTTGGCATAATGAGGGTTTTGTGCTCTATCATAAAAGGTTAGAAGTAGGTGTTTATAATATATCCTATAGGCTTTTACCAGATAGCTTTGTAGAACTTTCTTCTGAGTCTATTGATAGAATTGTATCCAAAATACAACATCGTTCATATAATAACGAATTACGTCATTATGCTATGTTAAATGTCTGAAAATCTGCAAAAAAGATTGAAAAATACCTGAGAATTATTTGGTAATCTCAGGTATTTTTTGTATCTTTATAGTGTGAATTACAAAGAGTTAGCACATAAATATGAGGAACAAAACAAGACTTTAACACAAACAGTTAAAGCCCTAAATTGTACAGTCAAAACCTTAACTAAGCAATTAAGGATATGACAGAAGATTTGAGTGCCTTGAAGAGCCTTCTTTTAAAAGAGGGTGAAGAAAAGAAAAATCTAGCTTCAAAATTAAATAACTTATCAAAAATAGCTTTACCTAAAACGTCAGAGAAAGAGAAAACTACAAACAGAAAGGATAAGAAAGATATTAAATTAGCAGCCAAGAAACGAGGTAATAATGGAGCTAAACGCAAGGAGTTAGATATAGAGGAGAAGGTAACTATTGTAGATCCTATAAATGAGGATTTTGATAAAAATAATGCTAGGCTTATAGCGCATAGAGATGTTATACGATATGAGTTTATACCCTCAAAATTAATAAAACATATTTATCGTTGTAAGCGCTACACAATGAAGGGAGGTATATCTGAAGGTAAAGCCCCATCTACACCATTGTTAAATTCACAATATAGTAGTTCTTTTATCGCTTTTTTAATTCAACAACGTTACATATTAGGTTTGCCTGTTGAGCGTATCATAGGTTATCTTCATGAAACAGGAATAAATATACCTAAGCAGACGGTTCATAGCTTATTAGCTAGAACAGCTGAATTATTAGATAAATTAAATCCAATATTAAAGCAGGCGATATTTGAGTCCCTGTATGTTCATTTAGATGAGACTTACCATAAGGTAATAGATGGAAGTACAGTTAAAGGAAGTCGGAATGCTTACCTATGGGCAGTGATGCACATTACACTAACCTTATACAGTATCATTATAATGAAGGCTCACGGGGCAAAGATATCTTTATTGAGTATTTTCCTAAAGATTACCAGGGGTAGCACAGAGCGATGGTTATATAGCTTATAAAGTGTTAGAAGGTATGGAATATCCTGGTACTATACGAATAGGGTGCATCCAGCATTGTAAGAGGTATTTTAACGATATAAAGACTCAGCCACAAGCAAGAAGGATAATTAGCTTATATAATAAATTTTATCAGATACGAAAAAATAAGAAAAAGGAGGATTGGGTTAAGTTATCTTTGAAAGTGTTTGATGAGTTGCATGAATATTTACGCATGATAGATAAAGATCCTAGATATGTTGGGAATGAGGTACTTTGTAAAGGAGTTCAATATTGCTTAAATGAAATTTGTTCGATAGAAAATATTATAAAGAATACAGAATATAAGTTAGACAATAATGACATAGAGCGACCAATGCGATATATAAGTATTAGTCGTCGCAACTCTATGTTTTATGGTAGTGACAAAGGTGCTGAACGCAGTGCATTAATATATTCATTAGCTATATTCTGTAGATTAAATGGCAAAAATTCGTATGATTATTTCAATGATATGATTGATAGGTTAGCCGCAACATCTGAAACTGCAACCTATGAAGAACTTAGAGAACTACTACCCGATAGATGGGTTGAAACAAAATAAAATACATCCCCAGAGAGAGAAGCAACTCTTTGGGGATATATTTTATGCCTGATACGTCACTGTAGAGACGCTTACCGAAAGTATGCCTTGACGAATGGAATAAACAGCAAAAAGCAACGAGAGGAAGAATGAAGAAGCTGAATAGCTAAGATGTTGTGGATTAGGCGATTTGCACCATTTTGCGAAGTTGGCAAGATGCAAGACAAAGAAGAATGGAGCAGTAGATAAGTATCCATTTCGTTAGCTGCATAGTTTCCAAAATTCTCGTAGCTAACTGCGGTGAAGTGGAGAAGTTGAAGCAATACGAGGAATAGTGGCGACAACGGATCTTATACGCTGATTTTCTGTGCTTTGCGTTCGATGAATGACTTATAATTTTATAAATTCGCAGTCCCAAAAACTGCAATAACGAACAATTAATTATAAGCAATGGAAAAAGAAAAGTTTAAGGTTCTGCTCTTCCTCAAAAAGAGTGTCAAGGACAAGTCGGGCAAGACTCCGATTATGGGTCGCATCACTATTGGCAGTGCCAAGTATGGTAATTCGGTGGCACAGTTTAGCTGTAAATTATCGTGTGATGAGAAGTTGTGGAATGCTCGTGAGAGTCGTTTGAATGGCAAAAGTAAGATCGCTGTCGAGGTCAATGCAAAGCTCGATACGATAATTGCCTCTATCAATGAGGCACACAGCACTCTGCAAAAACGCAATAAGCCATACAACGCCAGCGATATTAAGAATCTATTTCAAGGTTCGGTGGTGGCGCAAACTACACTTCTAAAGGCATTTGACAATATCGTAGATGATTTCAAAGCGAGGGTCGGCATAGATCGTTCACGCCTAACTCTCTACAAATATGCAAGTTGCAGGAGGTGTATCGCTGACTTCATTAAGCGAAAATATAAGAGCAAAGATATTCTACTATCACAGCTCAATGAGCAGTTTATTCGAGAATTTCAAGAGCTGAATTCAACCTGCAAATGCAACTGAATTGAGGTCAAGGAACTATAAGGACATAAAAAAAGGCGAAACAAATCGGAGCCAAGCTCAAATTTATTCCGCCTAAGCGATAAAAATTTCT
>JAWXTP010000127.1:0-8600 GCA_044433415.1 Rikenellaceae bacterium | reverse complement strand
CTGCTCTTAATATAGCTAAAATAGCACACTTTCGAAACAATAATGAAGAGAAGAAGCCTTTTTCGATATCTGACGTTAAGTTACAGATGCACAACTACTTAATGCTATCGTTTTTTTTTCGTAAGTTTAGCATAAATCCCAACTTAAAGAAAAATCACAAAATTGTCAATGAACTTATTCTATACGGCTCAAAAGCCGCCTAATCTTACCAAAATTTAACGGAGTATTGAATCATTAATCATTATTTTGTCGCTTGTCGCAATGCACCCTCTTTAACAATTATTATGCAGTACAAACATAATGTTTGTACTGCATAATAATTGTTAAAGAAGTTTTAGCACATCATCAGGTAATAGTACACCTTCCATTGTACCTACTGGCACGTTTTTTAAGAATAATTTAGCTACTATGATATGATTTTTAGCAAAAGGGAGTTTTTCAGCTTTTGCTTTTAGTTCAGCTAGTAATTTGTCACTATTTTCACTATTTGTCCATTTGCATTCGCCTACAAGGAGGTATTTTTTATCAATAGATTCTGCAACTACATCTAACTCCATACTTTCAGTTCGTGATACAGAGCCCCACCATCTTCTTGCCATAGAATATGTTATGCCATCTATTTCATTTCCTGAAACAACTTCTCTACATAACCTTTCCCAATATTCACCCATGAAACTTGGTAAACCATTATCTAATAACGCATTTATAGGCTTTATACGACCTAATTCTATAAACGAACGGTTTAAAGCTATAAACCTATAATAAAAAGATACAAACTAATCAGAAATTTTATATAGGCTTTTTTTAGAATTGCGCTCATTTTCTCCGTACGCTATACCCTTTGTAAGATAACCTAGCTCTATAAGTTTTGCTAAAGGGCGCGACAAATTAGTAGCAGGCTCACCACATCGCGCAGCAATTTCAGATAAACGATGTGCTCCTGCACCTATGTAAGACATAATAGTTGCTGTCTTTACAACGTCTTTCATATCCTCTTTAAATAACTTTAGAGGCTCCTCGTAAAGAGTACCATTGACTGAAAGTACATTATACTCTACTGCTTCTCGTAAAGAACTAAGTTGCTCCCGTAACTCCCAATATCTAGGAACACCACCCCATATAGCATACTCCTCAACAGCTTGTATAGAATTAAGAGACAATGCTTCACCTATATAAGCTACACTTATAGGATTTATTTTAATAATAGCATTTGCACGCCCATACAAAGGAGAGGTGGCATCTAGTGCCAATCCACACATTAACTGTTGCGAAGAACCACAAATAACAATATTGTATCTCAGGCTTTTAGAGTCTATTTTGTTTTGTAACACAGAAGGGAGTTCATTACTACTATTTACTAAATAAGGAAATTCATCTATACAAAGAGTTAAACAGTCGGTGACACGATCATTTAATGCATCAAACAAACTACTCCAATCAGGATAAATCACCTTATCAAAATTCGGAATGCTCATAGCAACAACTTTTGCAAAACTTTCACGCTGTAGCTTGGCATCAGTTTGGTCTGCTAAATAATAAACATCTTTAGGTTTCAACACTTTAGAAATAAGTGTCGACTTACCCAAACGCCTACGCCCATACACAACAGTAAACGTCGATTTACCTGCATTTAAAACTTCTTTTAAACGCTTCTGCTCTTCAATTCTATTTAAGGGGAGTTTTACAAACTGGGTTTATTATGCATAATTCAAAGACTTTATCATTATTTTTTTATTATTTTTAAAGTACTGTAATCACTCTTAACTCCACACTTATCTCAATTAACCATTATTCAATCGCTTGTCGCAACACCTATCACCTAAAACCTAACACCTATCACCTAAAACCTACCCCATACCACTAACAAGTTCCAGAATCTCAGAAGGTGTAAGTTTATGTGCCATATCTGCTCCTTCAAGCAAAGAGTCAGCTAGGGACTTTTTATTCTTATGTAACTCTATAATCTTCTCCTCAATAGTACCTTGTGAGATAAGTTTATAGATAGTCACAGGGCGTGTTTGTCCTATACGGTGAGAACGGTCTGAAGCCTGATCTTCTATAGCTGGGTTCCACCATGGATCAAGGTGGATAACATAATCTGCTGCTGTAAGGTTAAGCCCTGTACCCCCTGCTTTTAAACTGATAAGAAATATAGGAACTTCTCCTTGTTGGAATTGCTGTACTAACTTCTCACGCTCTCTAATAGGTGTCGACCCATCAAGGTAAAGATAAGGTATACCCTTCTCCTCTAAAGCCTTCTGCACATAAGCTAAGAAAGATGTGAATTGACTAAATACTAAAGCCCTATGACGGTTTTCTATAAGCTCCGTGGCAAGTTCTATGAAGCGTGTAACTTTTGAAGAACCCATAGGCAATGTATCATCTATAAGTGCTGGGTGACATGCTAGTTGTCTAAGTTTTGTAATCTCTGCAAGACTCTGTATAGGGTTAAGCTCCCCACTTTCTAGACTTAATAAAGCATTCTCACGTACATTCTCATAAAGAGCACGTTCAGCATCACTAAGTTCTATGTTATAGACTATCTCTGTTTTGGTTGGCAACTCATCTAACACCTCTGTTTTGGTACGACGTAACATGAAAGGTTGAAGTATACGCTTTAAGTCACGTTGGCGAACTTTATCTCTATTCTGCTCTATAGGGTTTATGAATTTTTGAGTAAACTGCTCAAAGCTACCTAAAAGACCAGGATTTGTGAAGTTGAAAAGATTCCATATTTCTCCTAGGTGATTTTGTATAGGCGTACCTGTTAACATAAGTCGGAAATTTCCTTTTAACGCCATAGCTACCTTTGAACTCTTAGTATCACGATTTTTAATATTATGAGCTTCATCCAATAAGATAACATTCCACTCTTTTTTAGTTATAAGCTCCTCAACCCTATGTAACAATCCATAGGTTGTAATAACAATATCAAAAGGTGCAGCATCTTTGACTATACTTTCACGACTAGAGATATTATCATGCAAAATCTTACAGTTTAAAGTTGGTGCAAAACGCTGTAACTCTCTTTTCCAATTATGCACTACAGATGCTGGTGCAACAACAAGCGAAGCTCCCTTCTCAGCACGATTTAACAGCACAGCGATGGACTGTACGGTCTTACCAAGACCCATATCATCAGCTAGGCATGCCCCAGCTCCCCACGATGCAAGACGTGACATCCACAGATAACCGTCAAGTTGATAATCACGAAGTTCAGCTTGTAAAGTCGGGGGTACTTGCACTTCTATATCCTCTGCTGCTGCTATACGTGTTTGTAAAGACTTAAATGCTGCATCCTTATTAACTTTAACACCATCTTTTTCTAAACCATTAATAACACCACTGCTATATTGAGATAACTGCAACCCTTTTTTACCTTGCAAAGTGTTAGCATCTAACTCATTAAGTCGGCGGTATAACTTTTCTGAAAGGGCATAAAATTCACCCTTAGAAAGTTCTATAAAGCGCCCATACCCATTTTTATTTTTCTCCATCAGTTCAGCCAAAGTTAACTGTAGGTCTTTATCAACTTTCACCTCACCATCAACTTCAAACCAACCTTTTGCAGAGCGCAGTGAGATATTCATCTTTTTAAAATCTATAGAACCTTTTATCAGTAACTGCGCTCCTTTAGGCCACTCAACACGAGCTATCTTCTCTAACTCCTGTAGGCTTTCTATTAAAGGCAGTGATTTATAAATATCTTCGAAATATACAACATCATCATTAAAGGCATCATTTGTAAGTTCAGAAACTATTTTTTGAACAGTTTTCATGTTACGCAATTCTCTCTTTAAATCACGCTTCACAACAACACTCTCATTATTATACTGAGCAATAAAGTTATCTTCTCCCTTGTTAGCCTTACAGTACTGTCTATAATCCTCTAGAGGCTTAACAAAAAATTCAACCTTCATACCATCAGATACAGGTAAAAACTGGGCTGTTATACGTGTACTGCCCTCTACGGTCTTTACGTTACTATCTACTGTTATGACATCAGAATAAACTGTAATAATAGAACCTACATGTACAATAAGTGAAGAAAGTTGTTCTTTTGCTGACAAGGGATATAAAGATTGCTCCTCAAATAGTTCTATTACTTTTCTTTGAAGAGTGCTAAGGGAGTAAACTTTATATAGCACATCACTTTCTTTTTCCACTAAAGTATTATAGTTTAAATAGAGTTGTACATTTGAACTAACTTTATAACCTCCATCTACAGCCTTCACTCGTAAGTGTGGAGTACCTGCAACTATAGATACAGAAACATCTTGATTTCTCCCACTAAATACTAAAGGGTGGTCGATAAGTGCCTTTAACACCTCATTACCTCCTAAACGATAATCGACACCTTTCCAACCTCTATTACAAGTTACTAATTTAGAGATTTTTTCATCCAGTCTAGTCATCCCTTCAACATTCCCCGATAAAAATGTACTTAACGCGATATTACGTCCCTTAGTCCATGTTATACCATTTTTTGATTTCTGAACACGTAACTGAATATCATAAATACTATTTAACAAATATATAATACGCGCTGATTCTTCTCCATTTGATTTACCTTCTGTAGGATTTGCTTTATTAATGGCTAATACTTCACTTAACTCATTTAGGTTTTTCTGCCATGATTCTAACACTACATGAGGTTCAAATATAGGTTCAATACTTAACCTCTTACGTAACAAATCACGTTTTTCTATATATCTAGGCATAGAACTAGAGGCTTCTAGTTGAAGAAGCAAATACTCATCACTATCTATAATATCCTGAGCCTTATCTATGACTATTTTTGGAAGCTGGCCTACTTTATAATGGAGGATGATTATTACTGCTAAAACCAGCTCTAAATCACTATAGATATTATAACTTTCAATTACCTGCTTTAATAATTCACTGTTGTCTATTTCATTAACAACATTCATATATATACGAGCCGCAATTAAATGACTTTCAAATCGAAATATACGTCCTAACTCTTTTTCTACTTTAACAAGTCTATTTTTAGAAGTTATTTTAGTATCTAGCACAAGAGCCTTAACGTAAAGCAATGCATAAAAAGGGTTTTGCATTAACATAGCCTTACTATCATACATTAAAATAGCTTTTCTATATGAATTTACAGCCTTAGTATAACTACCTGTATAAAGATAGTAAGTAGCTAACAACTCATGGTAATCAATGATATCAACAGGCTTCATATTAGGTATTTCTAGTATACGACCTGGTAGCACATGCGAGAAAAAAGAATATATAAAATCTACTATAGGCTTTTTAACATTATCATCCTGAAAATCGTCGACAATATCCATCTTGAAAATCCCAATCATCACTTTACTCAAACTACACATAAAAGACTCTTTATATGCCTGTGTTATTAAACGAAAGGCTGTTTCATCTAAGTCTTTTAATATTGCGTTCCACTGAGGGTGAGAAGGTATACACGACATCACGTCTTTCATAACCGTGTTTACTCTTAAATTACTCCAGTCATACTGCGCCATTTTGCCTGTCAACCTCCAATCCATTAGCAAAGAAAACAACTTACGACCACCATTATGAATTTCAAAAAGCTCATCATATCCATAACTATAATAGGGACGTGCCTGACTAGCAGACAGTAAAACTTCTGTTTTTATAGCATCAAGC
Source organism: Rikenellaceae bacterium (assembly GCA_044433415.1). GTDB lineage: Bacteria > Bacteroidota > Bacteroidia > Bacteroidales > Rikenellaceae > JAWXTP01. The sequence goes on along the minus strand of JAWXTP010000127.1, from coordinate 2,945 downwards.
TCCCATAGTAAATCAAGACATAGCATTGGACTTATTCTATAATATTGACATGCCGATATTATTTTATTTTCGTTCTCCAAGTCTTTCAAAACAGCGTTACACTCATATACAACACTTACATAATCTCTCAATTTATTCATTAAAAAGTTTCTTCCCACACTACTCATCACGCTTGAAAGATACCATAAAATCTCTTTCCGTCCTAATTCTTTTTCTTTCTGAACACGTAATAATCTATCTTGTTTTTGTTGTGCTTGCTTTTCCGCTTTCTTTTCTGCTCTATTATCTTTTTTCATCTCACTAGTATTGTTTGTAGGTAACTTTTAAAACTCTTCTGTTAATAAATATTATAGCAAATATAAAATATTTCTTTGACTTATGTAAATTTATTAATAAAATTTTCTATCTTTGTAGAACTTGTGAGATTTTTGTATAAACGAAAATGAATTATTTATTTACAATATATAATAAATCTTAGAAAGTTGAGTTTACTATAATAATTATAAAATATCCTTATAGTATACTCTATAGAAACTTACATATTAATTTTTATAACCTATGAAAAGAAACTCATTATTTTTTATTTTATTTTTAGCATTCTTATCTTTTGCTAGCTGTAGTGATGAACCTGAAGAAGAAGCAGTAGAAGAAACAATCTACATTAGTACAGCTGAAGATATAGTCGCAATAAAAGACGAGGTAAACGCAGGTGACAATAAAGCTCTTGTAACTTATATATTAAAAAACGACATTGACCTTTCCTCTGTGTGCGATGCTGACAACTCTTGGAAGGGTATAGGCACAACAACTTATACTTTTAACGGTATATTTGATGGTAGCGGACATACTATCTCTGGTCTTTACGTTGACGATTCTGCTGCTGACGACAAAGGTCTATTCGGATATGTTGGTGTTGGTGCAGAAATCAAAGACCTTACTGTAGATGGCTATCTTAATGGAAATTCTTATATTGGTGCAGTTGCTGGTTCAGTATTCTATGCAACAATCACTAACTGTCATAGCAAAGCTAACGTATTTGGCAACTCTTACATTGGTGGTGTTGTAGGTAAAATTAGCTATTACGGTATAATAGAAAACTGCTCTAACTCAGGTACTGTTACTGGCGTTAAAGAATACATTGGCGGTATCGTCGGTTATAACAACTATTACAGTACTGTTACAGATAGCTACAATGAAGGTTCTGTAGTTTGTGGAGGTTCTATCTATGGAACAACATATAATGACTGTGTTGGTGGCATTGCAGGTATGAACCACACTAGTATCGTCAAAAATTGCGAAAACTTAGCTACTGTTGATAGTGGACGTAAAAACACAGGTGGCATTGTAGGTGAAAACAATGGTGGCACTGTTGTAAACTGCTTTAACACAGAATATCTTACTTGTAGCGAATGGTACTTAGGAGGTATTGTAGGTTGCAACTCAGAATATGGCCTTGTAGCAAACTGCTTTAATACAGGTGATGTTATCAGTAGTAGTCGTTACTCAGGTGGCGTTGTAGGTAGTACAGATGGTAAAGTAACAAATTGCTATAACACGGGTGAAGTATCAGGCACTAACTCTTATATAGGCGGTATCGCAGGTACTAGCGGAACATCAGCTTTTGCTGTACTTTATAAAAACTATTATCTTGAGAACACTGTTATGACAAATAATAGTTACGCTGACGGTGGTATAGAAATGACAGCCGAGGAGATGCAAAGTGAGAATTTTACTGCTACATTAAACAGCACAGCTTATGATTATAACATAGCAAATTCAACATTAACTCAACTTTGTGCTTGGACAATCTACAACACTGGTGAATATCCTTCATTAGATTTTGAAGCTGAACCTTCAAACTAATTTAAGGGGAGTTCTAACAATTGGTTTTATTCGATTTTGGAGTTTAAAGTTTTATATTTGGAGTTTTTGAAATGATGGCATAGCGGTTCCTATGGCACATTTTGAAAATTTCAAAGATGAAGCTTTAAAATTCAAAAACGTTAAAATCCAATTTTTAGAAATTCCCTTAAGGGGAGTTCTATATTAAAAAATATTTTACACTAAAATAAAGGGCGGTTTGCAGAATAAAATATGCAAACCGCCCTTTTAAAATTATTATAACTTTTCTATTGTGGGAATATAAATAGACCTATACGACTGAAAATCTATGTTAGAAATTGTACGTAATACATTACCATTAAAATCAGTAAAAACAATAAAATTGGTCAAAGTAGAACCGTAAATTAACAAATCATCATTAAGTATTTGAACATTGCCCATATATGGTGAGCTATAATTTACTGGAAATTCTACTTTTAATGATAGTGTAGCACTCATTGTGTTTTCATTTACAGAATATAATAAAGCTCGAGAAATATAATCCTCTCTATTTGTACCGTTATCAAATACCAAAATCTCATTAACACCTTGTGGTTCTACGCTATGCATACCCGATGCGTAAGCATCTGAAGAAATATCTACATTACCATCCTCACCTATACGGTATAAAACTTTACCTGTAGCTCTTTCTATTTTCCATAATTCACTACGCCAATTAAAGGTCATATATATATTTCCTTCAGAATCATAGTGTATTGAATTTGCATGTAACCAATCGTCCTTAAAATTAAATCCTACGCCATCACCTGCTACAGGCAATTGATCCATAATTGTAGGATCGTCAACTGGACTTATCTCTTGGAAACAATCCCACTGCTCTACAATATTACCATTCATATCATAAATAGTGTAACCATCACCAAAAACAATCTCCTCAGCACTACCTCCATACATAGTTAAGTCAAAGGCTTCTGGCACAAAATTAACAGTTAAAATATTACCATCAGGGAGCCTTCTTATATCATGATGTGGTGGCAAAGTTGGCGATTTAAGGTTCATTAAGGTATTTCCATACAAGTCAATAACTATAATCTCATCACCTG
>JAWXTP010000126.1:0-8737 GCA_044433415.1 Rikenellaceae bacterium | reverse complement strand
GGGCACGAAACCCAGGGTGCCTCTTTTTTCAAGAATGGCTTAGATTTTTTGCGTTTTTTGAAGTTTTAAACGGAGCAACCTTGAGGTTGTGAGTATTGAAACTTTAAAAAAGGTGAAAAATGTAGGCCGTTATTGGAAAAAGCCTCCCAGACTTTTTGCCGGACACCAAAGTTCTAGAATTGTACGTTACATCCTAAAGAGAAAGATCTAGGAATAGGATAGTTTGAAACGTCAACACCCGCACTTAAGTTTTCACCACCAATTTCAGGGTCGTATCCAGAATAACCTGTAAATGTGTGTAGGTTATTTGATGATACATAAACTCTAAAACGTTCAACTTTAATTTTCTTAGAAATTCTTGAAGGTATAGTGTAACCAATTTGCATGTTGCTAATTCTTACGTAAGTGCCATCTTCAACAAATCTATCAGAGAATTTAGTGTTACCATTTGGATCTGAAGAAGTCAGACGAGGAAGGTCAGATTCTGGATTGTCAGGAGTCCATCTATTTAACATATCGCTACAGATGTTCCACTCTTTCATATCACTACTATATCTTGTGTAATACATACCGTTTACTATCTCTGCACCGAAGCTGCCTTGTAGAGACATGTTAAAGTCAAACTGTTTGTAGTTTAATGACGCATTAAAGCCCATAGTAAAGTTAGGAATTGCGCTACCTAGTTTTACCCTGTCATCGTCATTAATTACACCGTCACCATTCTGGTCTACAAATTTCACGTCACCAGCCTCTGCATAAGGTTGAATCTTAGAACCATCTTCACCAACATAGCTGTCAGCTTCTGATTGATAGTGGAATATACCATCTGTTTCAAGGCCATAGAAGTAAGCTATCTCATGACCAACCTCTGTACGTGTTGTGTTACCTACAGTTGCTACATTACCACCTTCAATAGGGTCAGAACCACCAATGCTAGTAACGTTGTTTCTAATAATTGAGAAGTTTGTACTTAAATTATATGAGAAGTCTTTACCAATGTTATTTGAATAGCTAAGAGTAAGCTCAATACCTTTGTTTGATAGAGAACCAGCATTTGTTGTAGGTTTCCAGAATCCAGAGTAGATAGGTACTGGAGTTTCCATAATCATATCCTTAGTATTTCTTATGAAATAGTCTATGCTACCTGTAAGTTTGTTACCCCATAATCCAAAGTCGATACCAACGTTAAGTTGTTCTGCTGTTTCCCACATTAGTTCAGTATTTGCTACAGTCTGTTGTAATGCACCATCAACAGCTACACCACCAAATACGTAAGTATAACCATTAGTCATTACAGAAGAGTAATCATGGTTGCCAGCAGCATTTTGGTTACCTACTTGACCCCAACCAGCACGCATACGTAAGTTTGATACAATATCAGTAGATGCGTTTTTCATAAACTCTTCGTTTAAGATGTTCCATGCACCAGAGAAAGAAGGGAAGTAACCCCAATGATCAACAAACTTAGAAGAACCGTCAGCACGTACAGTAGCTGTAACTAAATAACGACTGTCGTAGTTGTAGTTTAAACGTGTAAAGTAAGATGCTAGAGATGAGTGAGACAAGGTTCCGTTAGCAAGATATTGAGTAGAAGTTGAAGCATTGATATATCTTAAGTCTGCATCTTCAGGTACGTCATAAGCTGTAACGTTTAGATAGTCATTTTGATACATAGAGGCTTCAAAACCTAACATAGCATTAAATGAATGTTTTCCTACTGTTTTTTCGTAGTTGAAATATTCAGATGTAGTCCAGTTTCTAGTGTTGCTTCGTTGTTCATATAAGCTACTTTGTGAACGTTGTTGGTCTGCTGTAACATAAAATGTTGGAAGGTATTGTTTTGCTGTTTGCCAGTTAAGAGTTCCCCCAAATTGAGCTCTAAAAGATAGGCCTTCAGTAAATATATCACTAAGTTGTAAGTAAGTGTTAGTCACAACTCTATCACTTTGTTTAGTGTTATATTGGTTTTCGTATACTGACCTTGCAGGGTTGGTACCATAAGCAAAATAAATCTCACCAAAGTCATCAGTTGCAGGGTCATAAGCTAAAGATATAGGGTCGGCACGTAGAGCAGCAACTAGAGAACCTGTGTAATAAGTGTTGTCATTACCCATTTGGTTAGCGTTAGTGTAGTATACGTTTACTCCCATTTTTACGTGGTCGTTAAAAGTGTAGCTATTGTTAATGTGAGCCATGAACTTGTTTAAGTTGGTATTTTCAACGATACCTTCTTCTCTTGCGTAAGTCACACCAACATCGTAAGTAGCGCTTTCTGTACCACCTGTAATGTTAAAGTTGTAGTTTTGAGTCTTAGCAGTGCGGAAGATAACATCTTGCCAGTCAGTACCTACGCTGTTTGTAGCAATAGCTTCATCAAACATAGTTTGCCAAGCTGTACTGATTGAAGTACCACCGTTAGTAAGACATTCTTGTTTAAGTAGAGCATACTCACTAGCATTTAACATATCAATTTTGTTAGTTACTGTACTAAATGAAGTATAGATGTTTGCTGTAACTGTAGCTTTTTGATTTAATTTACCACCTTTAGTTTTAATGATGATAACACCATTAGAACCTTGAGAACCATAAATAGCAGTTGCTGAGGCATCTTTAAGTACTTCTACACCTTCAATATCATTTGGAGCGATGTGGCTGATGTCTGATACTGAGATTCCATCAACTACATATAAAGGACTTGAATTATTGATAGAACCGACACCACGAATGTTTACACTTGTTCCTGAGCCAGGTTCACCAGAGCTAAGTTTAATGTCTACACCTGCGATTTTACCTTGTAAAGACTGTACCGCATCTATAGATGCTGTTCTTGCTAAGTCTTTTGATTTTACTGATGAAACAGCTCCTATAAGGTCACTTTTACGTGAAGTACCGTAACCGATAATTACTACTTCGTCAAGTTTTGTAGCATCAAGTTCCAATACTATATTTAGATTGTCTCCTTGAGCTGGGATGTGCTGAGTGATATACCCAATGTGTCTAATTTCTAGAACTGCGGTACTGTCCGAAACGGTAATGTTAAATGAGCCATCTAGGTCAGAAATAACACCATTAGTTGTTCCCTGTTCAATAATTGTAACACCCATAAGTGTAGATTCCATATCAGAAACCCGACCACTTATCGTTTTACTTTGTGCCATGCCGTAGATGGAACAGAGTAAGAACATCATGATTAAATAGATTTTTTTCATTGCTTTAATAAGTTTAATCTGTTAGTTAAAATTTATAATATTCTGTTAATTTTTGTTAATTTGTTTGTTTTGGTGATAAATTTCTCTTTATCCTTATTTTGTTAATGCAAAGTAACACATTGTTAGCTCGATATACTAATACTATTTTAACAGAAAATTTACTTGTTATGATTTCTTTGGTATTTAAGTGATATTTTTTTAGTTTGAGGTGTAAAAATATGAAAAATTATTGTTTTTTTTGCTTTGAGTTTATATTATTTTGTAAAAATATAGCTTTTTGCTTTGTGTTTATTACTGTTTTGAATTATAAGTGTCTTGTTTTTTGTTTGTTTGATAAATTGTCGTGATAAAAAATAATGTTTTTGTGCTATAAGTTAGGGAATTAGAGTTTGGGGCAAAATGTTAAAATTAATTAATGTACTGATTGTTAATTGATTGTAGTTTTTGTGTGGGATGTGATACTTAAAGTGTTAATGTTTAATTAATACTATTTTGCGCTATTGTAATGTAAATCCGTAAAAAGAGAAGTTGCGCAAGTGTGGAAAAGTTTTTAATCAAGGCTCAGTAACACTGATCTTTATAGTAATCTTTCCACGCTTGCGCAACTTCTAACTGTTATCTTCTAACTGTTATTAATAGGTAATCATGTAACGTTCAGTAAGTTCACGTCGTTCATCAAGTGATAATTCATCATTGTACTGAGCTTGCAGTTTTTTGATATCTTTCTTCATATCTTTGATTATAGAAGCATACTCAGGATTGTTGTATTGATTGCTTAGTTCATTAGGATCTTTTTCAAGATCGTAAAATTCCCAAGTGTCAATATTGTAGTAAAAATGTATAAGTTTATATCTATCTGTTCTTACGCCATAGTGAGGTTGGACTCTGTGCCATTTTGGATATTCAAAATAGTGATAGTATACAGACTCTCTCCATTTTTTCACGCTGCTATTGTCCTCAATTAAAGGACGAAGACTCTCTCCATGCATATCTTTTGGTATGTCTATACCTGCAAAATCTAGTAGAGTAGGTGCGATGTCAACATTTACTGCTAGTTGGTCTATTTGTTCGTTGCTTTTTTGTAGCTTAGGATAACTAAACAAACAAGCCATGTTGATAGCTTCTTCGTACATCCAACGTTTATCATAAATACCATGTTCACCTAAGAAGAAGCCTTGGTCACCCATGTATATTATAATAGTGTTTTCGTAAAGACCATTTTCTTTAAGGTAGTCAATGACACGACCCACATTATCATCTACAGAACGTATACATCTTAGGTAATCCTTATAGTATTGTTGGTATTTCCATTTTTTCACTTCTTCCTTGCTCATTTTAGGATCAGGAGTCCAATATTGATCGTCACCCGAACCACCATAGTTTCTCCATTCTTTTGTGTGTTTAGCGTCGAAACCACGAGGTGTAACCATCTTTAAGTCTTCTCGTGAGAAGTGGTTTTCAACTGTAGCCATATTTACGCCTAGAGTTTGCTCACGAGAAGAATAGTCATCATTAAAAGTTTCAGGATAAGGCAGCTCTACATCATTAAATAAATCTAAGTATATGCTGTCTGGATTACATGGACGGTGAGGTGATTTATAGTGTAACATCATGCAGAAAGGTTTGTCTGCGTCTCTGTCGTTTTCCATCCAATCAAGTGCGGCATCTGTTGTAAGGTTTGTGGAGTAACCCTTACGAACCTCCATCTCTCCATTGATTTCATATATAGGATCCCAGTATCTTCCTTGATGGCTAGGGTCAGCATGTATCATGTAATGGTCAAAACCCATAGGTGTAGAGTTTAGGTGCCACTTGCCAAATAGAGAAGTTGTGTAGCCGTTTTCTTTGAAAATCTTTGGTGTTGTTTGTTGGGTGTTGTCAAAAGTTATAGAACCTTCATTTTGATAAAACCCATTTGTTGTGCCATATTTACCTGTGATAAGACAAGCGCGACTAGGTCCAGAAATAGAGTTGGTACAAATCATGTGATTAAAAAGAGCTCCATTTTCTGCTATCTTATCTAGGTTTGGTGTTGGTGCAACCTCTGCAAAAGTGCCACCATAGGCACTTATTGCAGGTTTTGCGTGGTCGTCAGACAAGATAAATAATATGTTGGGGCGTTCTTCAGTTTCTTTTACCTTAGCTTTAGCATCGCTATTGCTAGGAAGAAGTGCAGCGCCCAAAAGTGCATATAATTGAAATTGTTTCATTGTGTTGTTATTTTTGAGTATACTTTACTACTTCTTTAGCTGTAATGACAGTAGGTGATTCAATGAATTTGCGGAAATCATCTTCTGAAGAGTGTCCTTTATATGAACAGTAGAAATGTTCTGGTTTATCCCATGCGTTACGCCATAAAAGCACATAGCTTATAGGTTCGTCTTTGATAACAGGTAATAACACTTTTGTATACCAATTTTCTGTAGTCAGACTTTCTGAACCTGTTTCTGAAATAGTAATAGGCTTGTTGTATTTTTTGCTATACTCTTTAAGCATATCTATTTTTTCTATCATGTCAGCTTTATATTTTTCTGTGTCGCCTTTTCTTTGGTATTCGTCAAAACCTACCATGTCGAATTGTTCACAAGGAGGAGTTTTTGCAACTTGATCACCAGGAGCTGGCATGTAACACCAAACAATATTGTTTAATCCGTGGTCTTCCATAAATTTATAAGTCATATCCCATAGTTGACGATATTCGTCGTGAGTACACCATTTGTTACCCCACCAGAACCAGTTGCCATCATGTTCGTGCCATGGACGGAAGATAATAGGAATAAGTTCTCCGTTTGAATCTTTTAAAGTAGAGATATAATCAGCTACTATACCTAGTCTTTCTTGGAACATATCGTAGTTTTCGCCTCCTTCTAATATAGAAGTTACAACGCCTGCTTCTTCGTTCCATGAATCCCCACCTTTAGGGTTGTAAGTGTGCCATGACATAGTGTTTATGCCACCTCTAGCATGTTGTTTTGCTATTTCTGTACGGATTAAGTCAAAAGGTACACCATCAAGGCTTTCGCTATCACCTAGCTCTAAGCCTCCGATTTCCCAGCCCATTACAGCAGGGTAGTCTCCAACTGTTTCTAATACATCCGAACGGTTAGCTTCGTATTTCCATGCGTGACCATAGACAGGGTCGTCTTGGTGGCCAAACATGACAACTTTGTTTTGGATTCCTGTTTCAATTTGTGAAATAAGTTTCTCAGCAGGTGTTACGCTGTTTGAGTTGCTGCAAGATGACGTTATCGCTAAAGTTAGAGCAGCAGCAATAAGAGTAGTGTGTTTTCTTTTCATGATTTATATGTTGTTTTGTTTATTTTAATTTTAGGGGAAGTGTTAATCTATAATTTATTTGTTATTTGCTTTTTTTAAACCAGTTTGTTAGAATCGTTAGTTGATATTAAAACTTCCCCTATTTGTTTTGTACAAAAGTATAACATAACTTAATATAAAAATAATGTTTTAATGATATATAATAATACTTTATTAAAAAATGATATTTTGTAATTGAGTGATGTTTTGTAAAAAGGAGCTTATGTGCTTATATTATATAGTATTATGGGTGTGGGGTGTGTGAGTGGTCAAGTTATAAAAAGAAGAAAATAATTTATTATTTACAACAAAGTATTATTATATGTTATGATAATACTTTTTTTATGGTTAATATAAGAGTAATTTTGTAAAATATTTAATGAGCGTTTCTCGTGGTAACAAAAATGTGATAATTTGAGCAAATTTTATATAATTTATTACTTAAAGATAAAAAATGAATCCTAAATTTTCAACTGTTCTAACAGCAATTACTGCAACAACTATTCTTCCTACTACTGTTGCTATTGCAGCTGACAAGACAGACACAAAACGTCCTAATATCATTATTTTACAGGCTGATGATATGGGATATGATGACATGAGTTTACAAGGCAATCAGTGTGTGTACACTCCTAACCTGGATAGCATGGCACAGTATGCAGTGCGTTTTGATAACTTTTATGTACACTCAGTTAGTGCTCCTACACGTGCATCATTGATTACAGGTAGACACTTCTTACGTACAGGGATTTCAGGTGTGCATGCGGGTCGTGATTTCTTAAATCTTGATGAGGTGACTATAGCTGAGGCTTTCAAACAGGCAGGTTACACTACAGGTATGTGGGGTAAATGGCACTCTGGTAAAACGTCGGGCTATTATCCATGGCAGCGTGGTTTTGATGAGGCGTTTATGGCTGACTTATATAAGTATAGAAATAATAAGGGTTTATTAAATGGTAAGGAGCATAGCACAGAAGGTTGGGTTGATGCTGTAATAGCTGATATGGCTATAGATTTCATTAAAGAAAATAAGGATGAACCATTTTTTGCATATATTCCTTTCTTGTCGCCTCATGGTATTTGGGATGCTCCCGAAGAATATGTAGAACAAAAAATGGCTCAGGGGCAGGATCGTAATTTTGCTACTCTTAATAGTATGATAGATCACCTAGATGTTCAAATAGGTAAGGTGCTTAGTGCTGTTGAGAAAGAAGGTCTTTTAGATAATACAATTATAGTGTTCCTTTCAGACAATGGACCTATACATTCTGTAGGTACTAATATTAAGTTAACAAGTGAAGAATGGGCACAGCGTAACCCTTCACAATATAGAGGAAACAAGGGACAAAATTTTGATAATGGCATACACTCTCCTTTATTTGTATATTGGAAAGGACATTTTGAAAATGCTACTAATAGCTCCTTAGTTGCGGTTTATGATATTTTCCCTACTTTATGTGATGTTGCAAATGTTGACATCCCTAAGGAAGCTAAAAAAATGGATGGTATTAGTTTTAAAAAGGTGCTTCAAAATCCGACGATAACAGATAAAGATAGAACTATCTATATCTCACAATGGACTCCTTTTTTTAAGTATCATGACACAAACAATAAAAACCAGGCTCTACCTTTAACCGTTGAAAGACGTAAATCTATAGACCCTGAAATGCAGATGATAGGTCTACATAAGGGAGACTATAAAGTGTTATTCAATCAGTGGCAAGAAGATTCTTTAGCTCTTTGGAACTTAAAAGACGATTACAAAGAAAGTAATAACCTATATGCTAATGGCACGGATGAGGATAGAAAGCTGACTTTGAAATATAGAAAAGAGGTGATGAAATGGTATCAAGGCATACTTGATTCCAAAGAAAGCTACCAAATGCCAACTTTCCAATTGGGTTATGGTGATGACACAAAAACTCAAATTATGTGTTACGCTCCTTATGTGTTGTCTGAGGGTTTAATAAATGATAATTTGGCGCTTGTAGGTTTTGATAAGGCTGGTGAGCATTCTGAGTATAAGGTTAATGTTATTAGTGAAGGTCAATATAGTATAGCTTTAAAAGCAAGTAATGAATTTAAGGGAAAAGCTTTACTACATGACAAAAATTCAAAAAAACCTCATAAATATATGAAATTCAATTAAATAAGTGTCTTAAAAATTTGTATAAGTCCCTGATTTTCAGTATCTTTATAGTTTAAAAACTATG
>JAWXTP010000125.1:0-8864 GCA_044433415.1 Rikenellaceae bacterium | reverse complement strand
TAAAAGACTGATCTGCTTCATTTTCGTTTGATACCTTTGTATAAGCATCATTTGCGTATGATGGAGTCACCGTAAACGCTGACATACCTATCACTAGCGCACATGCGAAGGATTTTTTAATCAAATCCCTCCTGTTAGTTAAGTAATTATTACTCATAAATTTAAAATTTTAGGTGGATAATTTTGTTTGTTAAATATGCAAAGACTAACCTTACATATAATTTTCCTTAATCAATTTCTTTAATTCATTGGCAAATTCAGTTTTTCTTTTCTTTTAAATTATTTTATTAGTATTTCTTTACAAAAAGGTGTAGCAATCCCAGGAACTCATCATACGATAAGTCCTAAACTTATTTATTTCCCCTGATTTTAAAACAATAAATTACTAATACACAATTATTTAAAACTGCATATTACATGCGTGTCCCCAGAACAACCTTATAGCACACGCAACTATAAAGCATAGATAAAAGATGCGATTTTCCCTAATCACTTTTATACATCATACATTTAAGAATGTTTCTTATATTTCTTCAAAACAAACTTATGGCATATAACTAATACATTATTATGCATTACCAAACACGTGCTTTTTTACAACTCTATAGCACACGTAACTATAAAGCTAAATTAAATGCTTTTGATTTTTCCCTAATCATTATTGCATATCATACTTATAATAAGATATAACCAACTATGGATACCTTATGTGTTTCCTTCATAACTGTTTAGGTAAACAAATACCTAAAATAAACTTTCCCCTGATTTTGTAGTACATTAGACATATAAGATATAACTACTAAATCTTATACTTATTCCCCCTAGACACTTATACTACACTAGACATATAAGTTAAAAAGCAATACAATATTCCCCCGAAAATTGTATTGTTCGATTTTAGCTAGATGTTAAAAAATATTCATTAAAACACCTTTACTTTCATATTAAAATCCAAAAGTAGATAAAAGAATATTATTTTCCAAATTTTATTAACATTTTCTTAATATTTTTTTATTCCAACGTCTAAAAAAGACAAGCTAAAACACCATAACCTTTTGATAGTCAGTAAGTAACAAACACAAACAGTAAACATCTAGAAATCAAACATATTGAAATTTTTCAAACAGTTTTAAATCATACATAATATTCACAAAAAATGTTTATATTTGTACTTTCAACCAGTGTTAACACACCTAACAACACTTAAGAATAACGCAAAATTCTATTACTTTTAAACTGCTTACAATGAAGATTAAAAAACTGATATACTTAACATTACTTACAATTCTTGTTGTGAGTTCTTATGCGCAAGATACGCAGTACGGGTTAATTTTCAACTCTAAAGATACGGCAAAAGAAAGGAAAACCTCTTTCTCTGTACCTAGCGACTCTCCTTTTAAGCTAAATGAACCTATGACCCTTGATTTTAAGTTCACTTCTCAGAGTAAAAATAAAATATTTGGTTACATAGCGCGCGTTGTTATTAATGACACCATTAATTTTGATATCATCTCTACAAATGATAGTGAGGTGATGCATCCCTATCTTCGTGCTACATCTAAAGGCAATATACTACTTAGTTTTAATGATTTATATAGAGACGAAAGAACAATTAACAATATTAAACTACGTATAGATCCACTAAAGGACTCAGTATTTATAGATATTAATGGACTAACTACAACCGTACATACAGAAATCCCTGACAACAGTGAGTGTCAGATACTTTTCGGTACTAATAATACTAAGAAATTTTATACTACCGATATTGCTCCTATAATTATTAGAGACATATCGTTTCAAATAGGTTCAAAGAAACCTTACTTATGGAAAATGGATAAGCATGGTAAGGGGTTTACTATAGACGAAAATTATGGAGCTAAGTTAGAAATCAAAAACGACAACTGGTTATTAGACAAGCATCTGACTTGGAAAAATCTTTGGAACCGTGATACTCCTTACAGAATGCACACGGTATTTGACGACGACCATACTCTATATATAGTAACAAGAGAAGGAATTACAAGTTATGACTTTATTACAAAGGAAGTAAAGACTATTAATACAGGAGATTCTTTCTTGTCAGGACTTCAAAGTAGTTCTATAATTTATGATCATAAGTATAAAACTTTGAGGTATCTGTATTTAGATAAAGACGAACAATCAACTTCTTTATTTGACTTTGAAACAGAGAGATGGAACCCTACGGTAAAAGACACCAAACTTTCTAAGCACCTACATTCTAACCTTATATCTTCACCTAGGGATAGCTCTATATTGCAATTCTTTGGATATGGGTATTTTAAGTACAAGTCTAGCCTGTTTTCTTATAAGGATGGCAGTTACGACTTACAAAGTTTAAGCCCTCCTATTAAGCCACGCTACCTTGCTGCTATGGGTGTTAACGCTGATACGGCTTATATCTTTGGTGGGATAGGCAACTTAACAGGCGTACAAGAACTAGGCACTGAAGTTTTTAATGACCTGTACAAATACGACTTTAGCACAAATAAGGCTTCTAAGGTGTGGGATATGCATGATGCTATTCATACAGAAGTGGCTGCTAAGAATATTATTATCAATCCTGATAATCCAAATAAAGGGTTATCTCTATTCTATACGCCTATAAATAATGTATCTTACCTAGTCTTGAAAGAAATAGACTTGCGTGAGCCTAAAATCAGCGCTCCTAAGGCTGATACTTTGGTTTACAACTTTCATGATGTGCGTTCAGAAGCTCAGCTTTTCTATGTAAAAGGTGATTCTAAACTTTACGCTGTCATTACTCACAGAAACCCTGAGACTGAGAAATATAAGATAAGAATATTTAATATAAACTACCCTATTCTTCAAGAAAGTGATGTTTTCCTTGACGAACCTAAATCGTCAGAAAAGAAATCACTATTCTTTGTATTACTAGCTATCCTATCTTCATGTTTGCTTTTTGCTGTTGTTTACTTTAAACGCAAGAAAGAAGCAGCACTGAAAGCTAGCTTAGTAACTTCTACACAAGCAGATGAATTAGAAGATCTTGAAGGTACAACATCTAAAACCGAACCTATAACAAGAGAACTGGTTCAAGATAAGCATGAGAAACAAGCAGGAGTTTACCTTCTTGGTGGTTTCACCGTGATAAACCGAGACCACATAGATATCACTAAAGAGTTTACTCCTATAATGAAGCAGCTACTTGCATTGATTATCATATACACTAATAAAAACGGGAAAGGTATATCTAACAATAAAACTAAAGAACTTCTTTGGTTTGACAAGTCAGATACTAGTGCACAAAACAATCGTAATGTAAACATCAGCAAGATACGTAATATCTTACAAAATGTAGGTGACTTTGCTCTTGTATCTGAAAATAGCTACTGGCGTATAACATACTCACAAACAGACTTTTGTGATTACATATACGCTCAGCAGAAATTAAATACTGTATCTTCTATGGATAGCGGTTTGGCGTGTAACACCATAAAAGATATCGCTAACTTTGGTGAGCTATTACCAAACCAAAATGCTGATTTCTTTGACCAATATAAGGCTGAGTATTCTGACCTTATAATATCTACTGCTCAGCTACAAATACAGAAGACTATCAATAAGCATGACATTATTAGCTTAGCTTCAACAATTTTAATTTTTGACAAAACAGATGAAGAAGCTCTAAAGATTAAGTGTAAAACCTTAATTGAAATAGGTAAAAACGGCATCGCTAAGACTACTTATGACAACTTTACTAGAGAATACAAGACTCTTTTTGACTCTAAATATGAAGTTTCTTTTGAGGAAATCGTTGGTTAATATTCAGTATGCTTAGTGGTAGCACATTGTCCTTTTACAGACACGCTGAGGGAATTTTTAAAAAGAGAATAACTGTACCGCTAGCTGAAAATAAGCCTTATTCGAATCTGGATTAAACATAGCTGTTGCAGAAACTGGCACTCGATAACCTTTAATATCAATATTACGTGTCACGATTAATGAAACATTCACTAAGTCAGCTTTTTCACCATAAAAGTTGGCTTTTTCACCTTTCGAATTATTTAAAGCAAACGCACCTCCTACTTTTGTATCTACTCTCCACATTTCTTTATTATATACTGGATACTCAAGAGAGCAATAAGTAGAAAATTTATTTTTTGTATTATCAGCGTTTCTGTCTCGTCCAAAAACTATTGTCGACCAACCAATTCTTAAAGGAAACTTCTCACCAAATCTATATGCTAATTTAGCATCTAGAAATCTACCTGTTGTTGAAGATTTATAATCAAAAAACTTATCATTATTATATGTAGCATAATCTGAAAAGTTGTAAGTGTCTGCTAAAGCTGCTGAGAAACCTCCTTTATTATACTTAGCTACAAAGTTAAACTCCTTGTATGCTCCTAGTACATTAGTACCACCCCAAAATCCTACACTGAAATTCTCACCAAAAGGAACATAGTCTAAATCATAAGTAACAACTATACCATCTGCTACTTCACCACCCCTCCATAGGTGATTAGTCTGAATATTTGCAGACATGTGAAGTTGTGCAAAACTAACAAAAGAAACTACAGAAAATAGTACAGTAAAGATAATTTTTTTTGCGTTTAATGATAAAGTAGATTTGTTCATTTTTTAACAGATTAAGAAAGTTAAGTTAATTGTATTTATTATTTATGCTTGTTTTTTAATTTCTATAGGAGAGTTCTAGAAACTGGTTTTATTCGATTTCGAATTTTAAAGTTTTAGATTTGGAGTTTTATAAATACAGGCGTGGTGGTTCCCACGGCGTATTTGTAAAAGTTCAAAGATGAATCTTTAAAATCCGAAAGCGTTAAAATCCAGTTTTTAGAATTCTCCTATACAAAAATATACCTTTAAACAGCTGAATAAAAGTTTTTTAACTCAATTTTTTATGAGAACGTTTGCGGAAACGTTTGCAAAATCTGCAAACGTTTGCAACAGTGATGATTTTTAAGGGGATTTCTAATAATTAGTTTTATTCGATTTTGAATTTTAAAGTTTTAGATTTGGAGTTTTTAAAATGATGGCATAGTGGTTCCTATGGCACATTTTGGAAAGTTCAAAGATGAAACTTTAAAATCCAAAAGCGTTAAAACCTAATTTTTAGAAGTTCCCTTAAGAATTTACAACAATAAAAAGCGCTGGGACTTTACTGGGACTTTACTGGGACTTTACTGGGACTTTACTGGGAGCGACAAGCGACAAATGTATAGTAAAAAGATTGCTAGAATAATTTAATAAAACTATAATCTTTCTTATATTTTTTTTAGTTGCTTGTCGCTCCCAGTAAAGTCCCAGTAAAGTCCCTGCTATTATTACAAAAAAAAGAGCAACCTAAAGGGTCACCCTCTTTTCATAAAACACGTTGGCACTAAAAGATATTTCTAATTTTAAAATTTAGATGTTCCATTAATCATAAATTTCACTCCAAACCTTACACTAAAAGAAACAGCATTCTCATTACGTATAGTTTTAAGTTTTGTTTTTGTGAAATAGTATGACAAGTCAGGTTCACAATAGAATCCCAACCACTTATTAACATTATACTCAGCACCTACCATAGCATTTACGGAGCTATGCCATCTATTCTCATTAATTTTCATATCGTCTACCTTTGCTGATACGCAATACTCTAGTCGCGTACCTCCACCAGCGTACAAAGCAAATTTATCATAGCTTAACACATCATAGCTTGCCCATAGCGGTAACCCTATGAAGTGGAGTTTCTGTTTTTTGGCCGAAGTCTCATTATACGTGTTAACCTCAGATGCTAAAAGAGTATAACTCAACCCACTACCTACACGAAACTTATCAAACAATTCCTGTCCTACATTTAACGCAACAATAAAAGGTTGTCTATGCGACACCTCAGATGTTTCATAAGACTCCAAGAAGTCCGTCTCCGAGTCATATTTATTTATTAATAGGGCACT
Organism: Rikenellaceae bacterium; assembly: GCA_044433415.1. Taxonomy (GTDB): domain Bacteria; phylum Bacteroidota; class Bacteroidia; order Bacteroidales; family Rikenellaceae; genus JAWXTP01. The sequence continues at coordinate 2,916 of JAWXTP010000125.1, read as the reverse complement.
AAGGATATTATTAGGATGTACTGCAGAAGCATAGTTGTATTTTGCGTTACCTCCACCAAAGTTAAACGCTAACATTGTAGCAGGCGACGACGCATCCTCTGATAGGCTTCTATATTTTGCTAAATTAGCATAGTAAGATTTCTCTTGCTGCACTTCATTAGCTTTTGTATGTTGCTGTGAAGGTTTTTCTTTAGATGTGTGCTTCTCTTGTGTAGGCTCATCCTCTATTGATACAGCTTCCTCTTTTACGTATTTATCATCTTCAGAATCTTTCTGTTCAGAGGCTTCATGTTTCTTAATTGCTGACTGATATTTATCCTCTACAGGAGGGCAGACAACAATATTTGTAGCTATAATATCCTGTGTTAGTTCTTCTTCAAGATTTACATCCTCAATATTTAATATATCTTCCTCTACAGTTAGGGTGTCAAGTTCAGAGATAAGAACAGCTGCTTCCTCTATATCAGAAGACTTATTCATTAATAGAAGTCCTATAATTAGGAGCGCAGCAAGAGATGCAGCCCAGATTGACAAGCTACGGTAGTTATTAAAAGGTTTTCGGAAGCTAGAAGAACTATTTATCCTTTCCCATAGCTCCCCAGATACGGGAGTTTCAGCATCACGAAGTCTATCACCTACTGCTTTACTCCACTCTTTATTTATATCGTGTTTACTCATGATGATTTTAGGTGTTTAGTTATTTTATTTGCGAGTAATCTTTTTGCTCGTAACAGCTGTGACGATGAACTTTTTTCTTTGATGCCTAACTCTTCAGCAATCTCACGGTGAGAATAGTCTTCTATACAAAACATGTTAAATATAGTCCTATACCCTACAGGTAGTTCAGCTATAAATTTTAATAACACATCTTGAGGGATAGACTGTACCCCTATAAAGGAAGGCTCCTCTTCCACCTCCTCAGGGATAAACTCTTCATTCAGCATAGTAGTTTTTTTCTGATTTCTCAGCCACTCCAACGCTGTATTTATCGTCACCCTATCCATCCAAGCACGTAAGGAACCTTCACCTCTATATTTAAATTTACCAATATTCTGAAATATTTTTATAAAAGCGTCATGTAGCACATCTTCGGCAATATCATAACGCCCTACATATCTGAGCGATATGGTCATAAGACGTTTAGCATAGGTATCATATAGAGCCTTCTGAGCATCTTTTCTACCACGCTTCACATTTTTAACTATAGTTTTTTCGTCTATGAGCATTACGCACCTTATTTTAATCGTACATTTATACAATGCTAATTTACAAAAAATACTGCATAAATTATTATTTTTTTTATTTATGCAGTATTTTTGTATATCTTTACTTTCTATTACTGAAATAATAAAACAATTATAAACACTAAAAAAAGAATTATGAAAAAATTATTTATTCTTCCTGTATTATTATCTTTACTATTTGTTACTTCATGTAACAATAACAATTCAGGTATTGATGCACCAGACATTTACACTTACGCTACAGTACGCGAAACTGATGCTGTAGAAGATGGTATCTACTTTGAATTAGATACAGATGACACTTTTTATGTAAACTTAAACCTTTCAAAAACAGACTTATCAGATCTTACAATAGGAGAGAGAGTTATTGTAGGTATAGACTACTCAAAAAGTGAGATTGCTGATTTTGACTATGTAGCTGACCTTTACCAAGTACTTAACGTTATTGAAGGTGAGTGCACTACTGTATCGTCGGAGTCTGAAGATGAAGCTATCGCCAATGATCAACTAGTATCTATGTACTCTAGCATTAGCCTTTCTTACAATTACCTAAATACCTACATAACTTATAGCTCTAACAATGCTAGCAATGCTAAATTCTACCTTGTATATGTTATGTATGAAAAAGAAGCTGAAGAGGTTGAAGATTATGTAAACTTCGAACTTCGCTATGACAATGGTAATAGCGGTACAGGTGAGGAAACTAGTACTTCTGAGTATTTGAGTTTTGACGTTAGCGCATACCGCCAATTGCTACTTGATAAAAAAGGTATAAACCTAAAGATAGATACGGAACTTAGTGGGGAGATTTGGGTTACTATAGATAGCGACAACCTTTTTGAATAGGCTTTAGCTTCGCTTTGAGAGATTCCCTAGACCATTTTTGAAAAAGTGGACAATCTCGGACATTAAATTTTAAAACACCATGCAGCAGCGAGCTGCATGGTGTTTTTTTTTAAAAATTTGTTACAGAATCACAAAATTATAACTGTAATTATTTAGTCGCTTGTCGCCATTAATGATTAACCATTAATCGTTAATCATTTTTTGTCACTTGTCACAATTTCCCGCTATAAAATTGATTTATTTTACCTAGTTATAGGGATTGTAAAGCATAAGCATTTTCGATACTTTTGCAATATTATTATTGAAAACAATTAATATTTATAAAAGCATGAAAATTGAAAAAATCGTAGCTCGTGAGATTATTGACTCACGTGGTAACCCTACAGTAGAAGTAGATGTAACTCTTGAATCAGGTGTAATTGGTCGCGCTTCAGTACCATCAGGTGCTTCAACAGGCGAAAATGAAGCCTTAGAGCTTCGTGATGGCGACAAAGCTCGTTACGGTGGTAAAGGTACATTAAAAGCTGTAGCTAACGTAAATACTATAATTGCTCCTGCATTAGAAGGATATTCTGCTCTTGAGCAACGCACTATTGACCACAAAATGTTAGAACTTGACGGTACAAAAACAAAATCTAACTTAGGTGCTAACGCTATTTTAGGTGTTTCTCTTGCTGTTGCTAAAGCTGCTGCTGCTTACCTTGACATGCCTCTTTACCGTTATATCGGTGGTACTAACACTTTCACTTTACCAGTACCTATGATGAACATCATCAATGGTGGTTCTCACTCTGATGCTCCTATCGCATTCCAAGAGTTTATGATT
>JAWXTP010000124.1:0-8888 GCA_044433415.1 Rikenellaceae bacterium | reverse complement strand
TATATGGGTGGACGTATCAAATTTACTTTCTTCCCTACAGTTAATGAAGATAACTTCTCTATAGATTTAGCTATGAAGCCTGGTGTTCCTACAGAAAAAACAGTTGCTATTCTAGACTTTATCGAAGGTAAGGTTCGTGAAGCTGATACGCTACTTGCAAAAGAAACTGGTGAGGAAACGTTTATCGAGATTTTGAATATAAGAACAGGTACTGCCTTCTCGAATACAGAATCAGGAGAGCATGCAGGTACTATCAGTGTGTTCCTTAGAGGTCTTGAAAGTTCAAGTGTAAGTTCGGATATCATTAAAAAGAAAATTGCTGACCATATAGGTAAGATACCAGAGGCTTATAAGTTCTCAGTAGGTGCTTCCAATCGTTTTGGTGCTCCAGTGTCTATAAGTTTATTCTCAAGTAGTTCTTCAACTCTTGAAAATGCAAGTGAAGACTTAAAAGAGGAGTTAACAAAAATTAGTGCTCTGTATAACATATCTGATAACAACCAGCTTGGGTCGCGAGAAGTACATCTTACCCTTAAGCCTTTAGCTTATTCGCTAGGCTTGACAGCATCGGGCATTTCAACTCAAGTGCGTGCTGCTTTCTATGGTGTGTTAGCACAAAGAATCCAAGAAGGACGTAATGAGGTGTGGTTTTATGTACGTTATCCAGAGGAAGGTCGTAAGGATTTCCAAGACTTAGAAACTTTAAAAATTAGAACAACAGACGGAGGCGAATATCCTTTAAGTCAACTGTGTGATTTTAAAATAGTACGTGGTGTGACTAAGGTTAATCACTTTAATTCTAATAAAGAGATAACAGTATCGGCTTATATGCTTGACCCTAAAGAGTCAGTACTGCCTATACTTGACGAGGTTAACGAGACTATAATGCCTAAGTTGTTAGATAAATACCCTGACTTGTCGTTCATACATCAAGGTCAAGTGAAGGACTCTCAAGAGGAAGCTGCAAATATTGCGATTTATTTCTCTTTAGCTTTCATTATCATTACATTAATCCTGATAATCTACTTTAGAAGTATTACTCAAGGTTTTATGATACTTGCCATGATTCCTATGTCGTTCCTAGCGGCAATTTGGGGTCACTTGATAGAGGGTGCATTGCTTTCTATGATGAGTATCTGGGGTATGGTAGCTCTTTCGGGTACTATCATTAATGATGCTGTGGTGTTCATGTCGCGTTATAATGACCTTCTTATAGAGGGTAAAACAGTAGTTCAAGCCCTTGTAGAGTCAGGACGTTCTCGTTTTAGACCTATTATGTTGACTTCTATTACAACTACTATTGGTCTTTTCCCTTTAATTAAGGAGACTAGTTCTGATGCTGAGTTTGTTAAGCCTATGGCTATATCGTTAGGTTATGGTATTCTGTTAGGAACAATATTTATCCTTGCTCTTTTCCCTGCCTTAGTGAAATCTGCAAATACAGGTAATATGTGGTTAGCAAGACTTAGAGGTAAAAAGAATGTTACTCCTGAGAGTGTAGAAACAGCGCTTATAGACCACCAAGTAGATATGGACCTAGATGCTATCCTTGCTGAGGATGAGGCAGAGTATAAGAAATTCAAACAACCAATAAAAGATTAAGATGAAAAAAACGATATTAACTTTTGCGTTAGCTTTGGGCACATTTGCCCTTAGCGCGCAAGAAACCTTAACTTTGTCGGATGCTATCCAACGAGGTGTGGCTCAGAGTTTCGGTATTAGCATAGCAAAAAATACTACTCAGATAGCTACAGAACAAAATACATGGGGAGCAGCAGGGGCATATCCAACGCTAAACTTCCTTGCAGGAGCTAGCGTAAGTACAACATTTGATGATACTTATATGTCTTCTTATGCTAAGTTGTCAACAGACTGGACTATATTTAATGGTTTTTATATTAGAAGAACTAAGGATGTATTAGCTAACACTCAGGAGCTTACTGAGGGTCTTGAAATGCTAGAGGTGGAGAATACTATCAAAAGCATCATAGGTTCTTATTACTATGTGCTTATGACTCAGAAATCTGTAGAGATAGCTGAGGAGGTATATAAAATCTCTTATGACCTTTACATGCAAAAGAAAGATGCTATAGAGTGGGGTGGTGCAGGTTCTTATGAGCTTATTCAACTAGAGTCGTCATATTTAGATGATGAGAAAAGTCTTATGCAGGCTAAATTGACTTTTAATAATGCCCTTGTAGAGTTAAATAATGTGATGAGCGAAACAGAGCCTTCTAAGTTATGGACTTTAACAGATGCTCTTGTGATGCCTTCTAAAAGCTATGAGTTAGCAACTATGCAAGATAAGATGTTGGCTAATAATACTACTATGAAGAATCAGTATATTAACCAAAAAGCCCGTGAGCTAGAAATAGCACAGGCGCGCAGTGGTTATTATCCTTCAATTTCTTTAAGTGCTGCTGTAGGTGAGACTATGAGTGGATATAAGTTTGGTGCAGAATCTGTATCATCTTTAGGTACTTTTGGTCTTGAAGCAGGTATTTCTCTTTCTTATGCTTTATTTAACAATGGTAAGGTAAGACGTAATGTATCTATTGCAAATATCAATAAAAGCATCACAGATACTGAAACTGTTGAGATGAAAAATGTGTTGATAAATTCATTATTCATGCTTTATGGACAGTTTAATACATATAGCGATATTATAGCTTTGTCAGATAGACAAATAGAGGTATTAAAAACAAACCTTGAAATGTCTACAGATAGATATAAAACAGGTACTATAAATTCATTTAACTTTAGAGATGTTCAGTTAAGTTATATGTATGCAGCGCTTAGTCGTCTAGATAACACTTACAATCTATTGATGACTGACCTAGAGTTATTGCAACTTACAGGAGGTATCTTAAACGAATAAGTAAATTTAATGAGCGAAATAAAATTGGTCTGGCTAGACCTTAATGCTTCATATTCTCATTCTTCATTGGCTTTGCCTATGATAGAAGCCCAGAATGCAAAAACACAAAATGACAACTCTTCAATTGATTGGAGAGTTGTTTTTGCTACATTATCAAGCGATGTAACTACTGTAGTTAATGATGTGGTACAGCAAGAACCAACGCTACTTGTTGCAACAGCATGGTTATTTACTCACGATAAGTTACACCAGATTGTAAGACGTGTAAAGGCTATTTTGCCTGAGCTTACGGTAATTTATGGAGGTCCAGAGTTTATGGGCTCTAACGAGGGATATCTGACAGTTAACTCTTATGTGGATTGCGTTGTAAGGGGCGAAGGTGAGGAGGTCTTCTATCAACTTATAGACAACTTATATGATAAGTCAAAGTGGGTTGGTATAGATGGAGTATGCGCCATTGTTGAGGGAGAATATATAGATGGAGGTACAGCAAAGGTCAAGGATTTTGCTTCTTTAGCTTATGCTGAAACGTCACAGTTCTTTAAGTTTGATAAAGCCTTTGTGCAGTTTGAAACCACAAGAGGGTGTTTTAATAGTTGTGCTTTTTGTGTTAGTGGTAATGATAAGCCTATAAGGTTTATATCTATGGAAGAAGTTCGTAGGAGACTTTTGAATTTTATAGAAAAAGGAATTAAGGATATACGTGTGCTGGATAGGACGTTTAATTACCATAAAGGACGTACAGCTCAATTTTTTGAGATTTTCCGTGAGTTTTCAGAAGTGTTAAAGTTTCATTTAGAGATACATCCTGCTCTTTTAACCGACGAAATGTGTGCTGAATTAGTCGTTATGCCTAAGGGTTTGTTGCATCTTGAAGCAGGAGTGCAAAGTCTTAATGAAGACGTGCTAAAGGCTTGTAATAGGGGAGGAGCAAAGGATAAAACCTTAAAGGGGCTTCGTTTCTTGTGTGATGCGGACAACTTAGAATGCCATGCGGACTTAATTATAGGTTTGCCTTTATACACGTTGGAACAGGTTTATTTAGACGTTCGTCAGTTGGTTGAGATAGGTGCAGAGGAAATTCAGTTAGAAACACTAAAACTATTGCCGGGGACTCCTTTACGTAGGGATGCTGCCAAGTGGGGAATATGTTACTCTCCTTTAGCGCCTTATGAGGTGTTAAAGACAGATTGTATTTCGGTTTCTGAGATATCTGAAGCTACTATTTTGTCTAAGATGTTAGATAACTTCTATAATCACCCTTTATATAGGGGTGTGGTTTCATCGCTTATAGTGTCGGAGCCTGATTTTACAAAACAGTTTACTGTTTCACTGTTAGATAAGCTAGGTATGCCGCTTACTCCTACCTCTAGAGGGGAGTTGCTATATGCTTTTTGTAAGGAGAATTATCCTGACTATTTGCCAGAAATTACAAAGGCATGGATATTTGGAGGCTTGTCAATGAAGCGCGAAGCAGCACATAATATAGAACCTTATAATGGAGAATTACCAGAGGGTTTAACGGTGTGCTTAGGTGATAGTAAGGATGTAACGCGCTTTTATGTAGTGAGATACGGAGAAAGGAGCATCTATTTTGGGTTTAATAGGAAGCTAGAACATTCTGCTCCTATTTTCATTGCTGAGAATTAAGTAGTTAGCAAGGTTAGTGAAATTATTTTTAAGAAAAATGCATTTTTTTCGTTCAAAAATTTGGAAGTAACAAAAATTTGCCCTACCTTTGCATTGCAATTGAGAGGAAACGCACCTTGAGATTTGCACGGTCCATTCGTCTAACGGTTAGGACGCAAGATTTTCATTCTTGTAATAGGGGTTCGATTCCCCTATGGACTACAAAGAGATTCAGGGAGATTCCTTGAGTCTCTTTTTTTTGATATGTATATAAAGTTATGAAACAAAAAGTTGTAGTTGATAAAAATATTCCATTTATTTCGGAAGTTTTAAATGATTATTTTGATGTTGTGGCGCTTCCCTCTTGTGAGATTAACAGAGAAGTTGTTAAGGATGCGGTGGCTTTATTAATTAGGACACGTACTCTTTGTAACGAGGCATTGTTAGAGGGTAGTTCTGTAGAGTTCATAGGAACAGCAACCATAGGGTATGATCACATAGATTTAAAATGGTGTGAGAGTAGGGGTATAGCAGTAAAAACAGCTGTTGGCTGTAACGCAGGAGGTGTTGTTAATTATGTGTTGAGATGTTTGATGCATTTTGGGTGTGAGCCTTCTGAGACTACAGTAGGAGTTGTTGGAGTAGGTAATGTTGGTAGCCTTTTAAATGAAAGGTTAAAATACTGGGGTTTTAACACCTTGCTTTGTGACCCTATACGTCAAGTTAAAGAGGGCGCGTCTGAGTTTGTGGGTTACGACGAAGTTTTAGCTAATAGTGATGTTGTTACGTTTCATACACCTTTGACCTTAGAGGGAGAGTATAAGACCTTTGAACTTCTGGATAAAGAAAGCCTAGAGAAATGTAAGCAAGGAGTGAGTGTTTTAAACTCATCACGTGGAGAGGTTGTTTGCGAAAAGGATTTATTAGATGCTATAAAAGAAAATAAAGTGTCTCATTGTGCGTTAGATGTATGGTGTGATGAACCTAACATAAATAAGGAACTTCTAGCTTTGGTAGATATAGCAACTCCACATATAGCAGGGTATTCAGTTCAAGGTAAGGCTAATGGTTCAGCTATAGTAGTAAATGAGCTATTTAGACACTTTAATTGTGAAAAAAACGAAAATTGGTATCCAGAAAATATATTAAAAAGAGAATATTTAAAGACTTCTTGGGAAGAGTTTAAATTGCGCTTAATTTCTGAATATGAGATTATTAGTGAGAGTGAGCTGCTTAAAACAGGTGAGGTAGACTTTGAAAAATTCAGAAATGATTATAATTTTCGCAATGAAATTTTGTAAATAAATTGTATATTTGTAACAGAAATATTTTTAAGATGTATAAACATATAATTAAACCTTTGCTATTCTGCTTTAATGCAGAAACAGCTCACAAGATAACATTTACGCTGCTTAAATCAGTATCAATAATTCCTGGTGCTGCTGCTCTTATGCGTAAGCGTTACGAAATTTCTCACCCTAGTTTGGAGAGAGAAGTTTTTGGAATTAAATTTAAAAACCCTGTAGGTCTTGCTGCGGGCTTAGACAAGAACGCTTCACTATATAGCGAGCTTTCTACTCTAGGTTTTGGCTTTATTGAGGTAGGAACAATAACTCCTAAAGCTCAGTTAGGTAATCCTAAGCCACGTTTATTCCGTGTTATCAAAGACAGTGCCATTATTAACCGTATGGGATTTAATAATTTTGGTGTTGAGAATGCACGTAAGAATCTGAAAAAAACCAACAGACCTAAAGATTTAGTAATAGGTGGTAACTTAGGAAAGAATACTCTTACACCAAATGAGAATGCTGCGGCTGACTATTTAGATCTTTTCAGAAAGTTGTATGACCATGTTGATTATTTTGTTGTGAACGTAAGCTGTCCTAACATTGCTAATCTTGGTAAGTTGTCTTCGGGAGATTCTTTAAAGGAGATTTTAATGCCTCTTATAGAGTTTAGGAAAGGGAATACTGACTATCGTCCTATCTTGTTGAAGATATCACCTGATTTAAGTTTCGAGCAGATAGATGATGCTGCTGAGACTATGAAGGCGTGTAACTTGGATGGTATAGTAGCTACAAATACTACTACAAAACGTACAGGTTTGTCTTTAACAGAGGAAGAGATAGAGAATATAGGTAATGGTGGTCTAAGTGGTAAGCCTTTAACTCAGCGCGCTATAGAGGTTGTTAGCTATGTTCATGAAAAATGTGAGGGTCAATATCCTATTATAGGTGTTGGTGGTATAATGACAGAAGATGATGCTGTGAATATGTTAAAAGCAGGTGCATCATTGGTACAGATTTATTCAGGTTTTATATTTAATGGCCCAGCGTTTGTTAAACGTATTTGCAAGCGTGTTATTAATTATAATGTGAGTAACCCTACAGCAAAAGTTTAAGGAATACATAAAGGAAAATTCTAATAATAAATTTATAGAATTTTCCTTTATTTATATATTTTTAATCTGTATAGGGCAGGAAAATCAAGTTTTATTTACATATATTTTAATCTGCATAGGGCAGGAAACAAAGTTGCCTCTTTTTTCAAGAATGGCTTAGGGAATCTCTAACAGCTATACTTTAACGCTTTCAAATTTTAAAGCATCATCTTTTAATTTTATAAAATGCGCCATAGGTACCGCTATGGCTTATTTTATAAAATCAAAATCTAATACTTTGAAATTAGAAATCGTTTAAAGTATAGCTATTAGAGCCTCCCTTTATTTGCGGTGTTTTTTGAAGTTTCAAGCGGAGCAGCCTCCGTGCGCTGTGAGCATTGAAATGCCCAGAAAGGTCGCAAAGATGAGCCGTTATTGGAAAAAGTAATCCCGGACTTCCTGCCGGAAAATAATCTAACAAAATGGATGCACATGTGGTCACCATAGGTGACGAAATACTAATAGGTCAAATTGTCGATACCAACTCTGCTTGGATCGGCAATTTGTTTAATGATAATGGTATAAAGGTTAAACAGATAAGTTCTATATCGGACGATTTAGATGCTATAGTTACTACGTTGAGTCGTTCACTTGACACGATGCCTATTACCATTGTTACAGGAGGTCTAGGACCTACAAAAGATGATATTACAAAGGTTGCTTTTTGTAAGTTACTAGGTTGTGAGCTTAAAGAGGATAAGAATGTAACTGAGTTTCTTAAAGACTTTTTGTCTTCTAAGGGTTATCCTTTAAATGGTTTGAATATCGGACAGGCTTATATACCTGAGTTATGTGAGACCCTGCATAATGCAAATGGTACAGCACCAGGGATGTGGGCTGAGCGTAATGGTAATATTATAGTTTCTCTTCCAGGTGTTCCCTATGAGATGAAGGCTCTTATGTCTGATGTTGTTTTACCTAAGATTAAGAGTAAGTTTGAGCTAGGGGATATAACACACAAAACGATGTATACTTTCGGGATGCCTGAATCTGTCCTAGCGGAAACTATAGAAGACTGGGAAACTAACCTTCCAAAGTCTTTACATCTAGCTTATCTGCCTAATCATAACGGTGTGAAATTGCGCCTTTCAGATTATGAGTCTCCAAAAAGTGAAGCTCTAAACTTGATAGATGCGGCATTTGCTAAGTTATACGATATTATCCCTGATAAAATATTAGGCTTTAATGCTGAGACTGTTGAGGTGTCATTGTCTAAGTTGTTGTTAGAGAGAAATGAGACTTTATCTGTTGCGGAGAGTTGTACAGGAGGTAAGATTTCATCTAGGATAACAGCATTGAGTGGTTCTTCTGCTTACTACCTAGGTGGTGTTTGCACTTACGCAAATGAGGTTAAGAGTGGTGTTTTAGGTGTTAGTAGCGATGATTTAGCGACTTATGGGGCTGTATCTGAAACAGTAGCACGCCAGATGGCTGAGGGTGTAAAACGCCTTACTGGATCTACTTATTCTATAGCTACTACAGGTATAGCAGGACCAACAGGAGGCACAGAAGATAAACCTGTAGGTACAGTTTGGTTTGCAATAGCTACCCCTGAGGGAGTGTTCTCAGAGAAGAAAATATTTGGTCAGCTGAGAGAACCAAATATTGATAAGGCTTCATCTTTTGGTTTAGGAATGTTGCGAGACAAAATCCTAAAATAATGATTGATGATTAATGATTCAGTACTCCGTTAAACTTTGATTTAACGTACTGATTATCAGTAAAATAAATGTGATTTTCCTTGCTTAAGTCCCTGATTTTTACTATCTTTAAGGCTAATATCACTAAGTCTTATGGAAGTAAAAAATCAGGTACAAAAGCAATTAACGTCAATAATTATTTCAACTTTAAAGAACTCCGTCACTTTACTTAATAAATGGAGGAGTGACTTTGTTGTCGAAACATTATTGCTATTTCTTAGTATTCACGGTAGAGTGAATT
>JAWXTP010000123.1:0-8956 GCA_044433415.1 Rikenellaceae bacterium | reverse complement strand
TCATAGGAGTAAGAGTATTTTGTAAGTCTATTACTAAAGGGTTGTTCACACTACTGTTTACAAGAAGTTTGTTACGCTTAGTAAGTAAACTGTTGTACTCTGTGATCTGAGCTTGAAGACCTTGGTCAGTAACACCTACATTTGAAGGGATAAGGTCAGATAGTTTAGAGTTATCATTTAAATAAGCCTTCATGTATTCAGCCATATTCAGTTGATTTTCAACTCCTAAACCTTCGCTGTCTAGTTTACTATAACTTTCTAGGTACATGCTACTTTCTGATATAACGTCAGTAAGTTTGTTGGTTTTCTTGTAGTGCTCAATCTCAGCATCAATTTGGTTAAGGTCTGATTCAATAACTGCAAGTCTTTCATCTATGAAAGTTGATGTATTTGTCAGTACTTTGTTCTGATCATTTTTTGCATCATCTTGATAAGCCTCGATTAAGGTGTTAAGGATATCTTCAGCTCTATTAGTGCTTTCGTCTGTGATAGATATGTTTATCAAAGAACCAAACTTATCTAACTGAGTTACTGATAGTTTAGTTTGGTAATCTTCTATAACTACTTCAGGATTTGTACGAGTAATAGTAATAGGTTTACCTATGTATTCATCATTCATAAAGAATATTGAATTTATCACCATTGTTCCTGCAAATGTTGTAACGGAGTCACCAATTTTTACTGTTTTGTTAGTGTCTAGCTCTTGGTCTTCAAAAACTAGTTCTAGCTTATCTTCACCTATAGGGGTAGCTGTAAACATGAAAGTCTGGTGGGGTAAGATATCCAAGAACTTAACTTCTAGAGGTGTACTCTTGTATTTCTCTACAGATTTAAGTCCTTCTTTAACTTTGTAGCTAACATCTAGGTTTAGACGTTTTACAACCTCACGCATTAGGCTTCTACTTTTCAGTATACCCATTTCGTTTTGCACAGTACTGCTTCCTGTGTTAAAAATCTCTTGGAAGGCAGCAGATTCACCCATCATACCACCGTTGTACATATCTTTTACTAAGATAGTTGCTGAACGAGAGTATATACTTGGTGATGATTTAATGTAAAGAACAGCTAGAAGAACACAAATGATAATAGAAACTATAAAAAACCAGATGTGGTGCATAAATATCGCTATTAGGTCAGCAATATTTATCTCTTCCTGTTGTGATTGTGGGTCTTTGTATTCAGATAAATTTTTATTTTCCATAATTAATAATTAGTTATAGTGCTAAAGAAAGCGCTGATAGAAGAACTGAAAGAATTGATGCGTAAGTAGCAATAGTACGTTTGCCGTTTTCCTTACGTATAACCTTCACTTGGTCACGTACACCATAGTATCCATAGGCATGTTAAACATCTGTGTTAATTTGTGGTCATGGTTGTTCACCATAATAGAAATAAGGTCGTCAGGCTGAATCTTAATCCCATAAGACTCATTAACAGTTTGCTCAAAAGACTCAGGAATCCCTTGTAAGTAGGAAATCTCCTTGCTCGATGTGCAACTACATAACATAATACTATCAAATGTTAATAATAAGTGGTTTTTTCTTTGTTTCATCGATTTTTATTTAGTTGTTTTTAATTAATCAAAAAAGGGACAGTTGAGACAGGTGGGACGCGACAAGCGATCAAGAATCTCAATTATAATCTCAGACTCAACTCAGCTGTAATCTGAAAAAGGGTCTGTAACCATCTAAAATTCAATTCAAACTCAATTCAAAAGAGTCTGCGCCCCTTAGCTATTAACCTTCATTTTTCTTTTTGTGATGATCAAGTGTATCACATCCACACTACGATATTAATTGTCACGATAAACGTAAAGTTTAGAACATAAGAAAGCAATATATTTAATGCTATGAATGCAACATTAATAGTCACTATACACAGTAAGGCTTGCTAGATTCCCCTCTTATTCTCACTTGTTTTTGCTCGGATAGTAAACTCTCTTTCATTCATTCATTATGCTTATTAATTGCATAAAATGTTTTGGCAAAAAACTCTTTCTCTCTCTAAGAGAAGGCTGTTTCTTATAAATGCTTGATTGTTTGGGTATTAAAATGATTAAAAGTCCACTTTTGCTAAACAAAGTGGACTTTTAATGTTTTTTTAATATAAAAAATGGTGTAAAATTTGGTGGTTTATACTTATTTTTATACTTTTACACCATATTAGCCTTCTCTTAGAGAGAGAAAGCCAAAATTGCTAAACAAATTTCCTTAATAATTACAAAATCACACTTCATACATTATCCTTTATTTCCACATAAAACAACGAAATCATTCACCTACTGAACAAAAATTACACTCAGTAGAATCTGATATCTATATGTTGCTTCTAGAAACAAAAAAATCCCGAAACTCGTACCATAATGATACTTGTTTCGGGAGTTAACTAGGCGTATTCGCAAAACTCGTAAAAAAATCAAGATGTTGAAAAAAATGATCTTTTTATGGATTTTAACTCTTTTTTAAGCGTTATTTTGATAATTTTAATTATTAGAACTTCCCTAAAAAAATATTTTGCTGCTAAAATGACCGAAGTCTTTAGTTTCTACAGAGATGTAACACACTTTACAATCTTCATTAACTTTGAAGTTGACGCTATTGTCTTTATGCATAAATGAGATGTACTCTCTTTCCCATTTGGAGTCCTTATTTAGTAAGGAGTCGTTAGTGTAGATTATAGAGACCTTATCATCTTCTCTAAGGTTCTGGATTTTACAGCTCAAAGTGTTTTTTTTGAATTTCAGCTTTTTAAACTCTGGTGTAGCAACGTAGGCATTTACATCAAGAACGTTATCTATGAACGTATATATTTCTTTGGGTGCCCAACCTTCATAGTGACCATGTACCATTCTGTATCGCATGCTATATTGTTTTTCGGACACTAACTCAGTTGTTCTAGTCCATTGGTCTATATAGAAGTGAGCATCATTAGTGCCGTTTACGAATAATACAGGTATTTTGGCGTCTTTCATGTACAAGGCAGGATCATACTGCTCGTACCATCTTTCGTGAGCTAATTCGGTGTTATTTTCGATACGAGGACCCATTGAGCCACCCATATAAAGATAACCACAACCATAAACGGGTACACTAGCTTTAAATCTAGGGTCAAGACCTGTTACAAGAGTAGTCATGATACCGCCCCAGCTTATGCCTGTAATTGCTGTTTTAGAGCTATCAACTTCAGGGAATGAGCGTATAAGAGAGTGAGCTAGTACAACATCTGACACGGCTTGATAGAACCAATCTTCTGTTTGGTCGTCATTAGCTACAAAGTTAGGAGTTATTTGTTCGGGTCCTTCTTGAAATCCTTTAGGCAATAGGACTCTATCTTTGCCGTAACCGCGCAGATCCATAGAAATAGCAGCATAACCACGTTCAGCCCAAATTTTAACCCATTGATCGAAAGCGCGACCACCGCCACCATGCACACACACTACAGCAGGTAGGTTTTTATCTTTAGAAGCATCACCACTAATAGAGCCTGGTGTTGCATAATAAGCGAAAACCTCTTTACTTTCTCCCCTATAATCAACACTTTTATAGATTATGCCTTTTACACCTTCATCATCAGAGACAATTTCAAAATCAGGAGTTTGAGACAATCTCTCCATACTCCACGGACTATTAGGTTCTGAGGGTAAAGTTCTTTGTGCAAAAGCGTTAATGCATACAACATTAACAATAGCAAAAGTTAACAATAGATTAACAATATTCTTTTTCATTCATTTATAAGATTAAGTTTGAATAAAATATGTATAATATTTTAGCCATATTTTCAAAAAATCCTTACACAACTCGATGTTGTATGAGGATTAAACATAGCGTCCACGGTTGTCCGCTTTTTCCAAGAATGGTTCATATTTGCGGCGTTTTTGTTTATTTTAAGCGGAGCAGCCTCGACGGCTGTGAGCATTGAAATAAACAAAAAGGTCGCAAAGATGAGCCGTTATTGGGAAAAGCCTTCCAGGATTATCGAAGCGAAACTCAAGCCTACAGAAGGGCTGTGAGCATTGGAATTTCGAAAAGGTCGGAAATGTAGGCCGTTATTGGGAAAAGCCTTCACTAGGTTCCACCAACGAAACTAAGTATTCATCCCGCCGCATACGTTGATCACTTGACCATTGACATAGGCACTAAGATCAGAGGCTAAGAAAAGTGCTGTATTGGCAACATCCTCAGGAGTACCGCCACGTTTCAAAGGAATCTTCTGAGCCCAAGTCTTACGAACGTCTTCAGGAAGTTGACCTGTCATCTCAGTAATAATAAAACCAGGAGCAATAGCGTTACTTCTCACATTACGAGAACCAAGCTCTTGAGCTACAGATTTTGTAAAACCTATGATACCAGCTTTACTTGCTGAATAGTTACATTGACCAGCGTTACCAGATACACCAACTACAGAACTCATATTAATAATAGAGCCACAACGTTGTTTAAGCATATATTTTTGAACACCTTTTGTTAAGTTAAATACAGACTTAAGGTTAATATCAATAACCATATCCCATTGTCTCTCGTCCATTTTCATAAGAAGACCATCACGAGTGATACCTGCATTGTTAACAAGTACATCTATACGACCGAAGTCTACAGCAATTTGATCAACAAGTTCAATCGATTGATCGTATTTACTTGCGTCAGAAACATAACCTTTAGCTTTTACACCATAAGATTCTAGTTCTTTCTCTGTGTTTTTAAAGTTATCATCCTCTACAAGGTCAGTAAATGCAATTGCTGCACCAGCTTTAGCAAAACAAATAGATATTGCTTTACCAATACCACGAGCTCCACCAGTAATGATAGCAACTTTACCGTCTAATAATTTCATAGTACAATTTATTTAGTAATTAGTAAATAATTCTCTTCTGAGAAGTTTTTTTATGGGAAGTTCCCATACGGGAAATCTGAGTCAAGTAGCGTAAACCACCTAACTCAGATTAATATATAGTTTATTTAGACACAAAATCTTTCTGTGCTTTCAATAAGTTTCTAGATTGAAGAATCATAGTTTTTGTTTCACTAATAACATTCAAATATAACATACTAGTACGTGTTGAAGTTTCAGCAGTCTTAATACGTGAAATTTGACGTTTAGTTATCTGAGCAAAATCATCAAATAGAGTATCTCTTAAATGAAGAGTCTGATCAATTTTTGAGAAATCGTTATTTTTCAGCATGTAGTTTATCATGCCATAGATAACTTGAACTTTATCCTCTATCTCTTTCAAGTCAGCAATTTGTTCTTCTGAGAATCCAGAGTGGTTATTGTCTATATGCTCAAAACTTGGTTTAGTGATGTGTACCAATGCTTTAGCTACTTCATTAAGGTAGTCGGCAACTTGTACATAGTAGTGACCTGAACTTATGTAGTTGTCATTAAGCATTCTTAACACATTATGCACTTCCATTTTGTTTTGGTGAGCGTAAGAGTATATCTTTTCTGACTCTTTAACCATGTTTTTTAGTAACTTACGGTCTTCAGTAAACAGACCTACAAGAGTTTGGTCATAAATCTGAGTAACTTGTTGTACTGATTCAACGATTTTTTTCTTGCAAGAGTTTATAATTTCCTCTTCAACAGTAAGTTCGCCGTTAGAGCTTTCTTTTACATTGCTAATAGCAGCTTTAGCTTTTTTACGTTTACCAAGGAAGTTACTTTGGATAAGTAGGAAAGCACAAAGACAAGACATTGCTATTACTCCGATAATGCCACCATACATAAGTACTAATGCAACACCGAAAGAAATAGAGAAAGCTACTAACGCTGTAAGGAACCAACCAGACACAACAGTTAACACTCCAGTGATACGGTATACAGCACTATCACGACCCCAAGCTCTATCAGAAAGTGAAGAACCCATAGCTACCATGAAAGTAACGTAAGTAGTAGAAAGAGGTAGCTTTAGAGAAGTTGCAGAAGCGATAAGTATAGAAGCTGTAGTTAAGTTAACAGTAGCACGTATTAAATCGAAAGGAGCTTTATCAGCGCTATCGTCCTCTACAGGTTCAAAACGAGAGTTTATGAAGTTTTGTACTCTTTTAGGTACAAATTTATCTATACGTTTATTAAGGTTCACAACGCTACGAACTATAGCACGAGAAGCGGCTGTAGAACCAAATTTCTCTATACCCTCGTCTCTAGTAGCAAGGCTAATTTCTGTATCAGATACGTTTCTAGCTTTTTTAGAGAACCAAAGAGTTATAATCATCACTACACCTGAGAACAATAGGATAGGAACGTTAGCACTTACAGGTTTTGCTAAATCGCCCATCATCATATCTATATTACCAGTTTCAGAGGCTATATTATAAGAGTCGTAGCTACCCATGAACACTCCAATAAAGTTTACAAGGTCATTACCTGCGAAAGCAAGAGCTAGAGAGAAAGTACCTGCAAGGATAGTGAGTTTAAGAATGTTAAATTTACATATAAATTGTAGGAACATCATAATGATAATCCACATAACAAATATGACACCTAGTGAAGGTAAAAGGTTACTATTGATAAGGTTAATAAGATCAGGAGAAACAAGTGAAGAGCCTTTAAAACCTTTGAAAAGTGTGAAATAAGAAATTACTGTTAATGCAAAACCACACCATATAGAACCATAGAATTTAAACATTCTACTGTAACGGAACGAGAATATCAGACGTGTCACATACATCACAAAGGCACCACAAATAAAGGCTATAACGACAGACATAAGGATACCCGATATAATACCTAAAGCCTTAGTAGCGTTTATATATTGAGAGATAGTTGCAGAAATACCCTCAGGCATAGTCCAGATTTTGTAGCAAGCAACAGCTACAGCAGAACCTAATAATTCGAATACTAATGATACTGTAGTTGAAGTTGGTAGTCCTAGAGTGTTGTAAAGGTCTAGTAAGATAACGTCAGTTATCATAACGGCCAAGAACAGCATCATAATCTCTTGGAAGGTGAACTGAGCGGGAAAGAATACACCGTTACGAGCAACCTCCATCATTCCACTAGCAAACGTAGAACCTAAAAGGATACCGATTGATGCAACAATCATAATTACGTAACGTGGTGCAGCCTTAGAGCCTATTGCTGAGTTCAGGAAATTGGTAGCATCATTAGAGACACCAACAATTAAGTCAGAAATTGCAAGGGCGGCAATGATAACCACAATTACAGTGAAAATAGTTTCCATAAATTTTTAATAATATTAGAGTTTTTTTAAAGCTATTCTAATAACATCTTCCACTTTTGTGTCGGCTTTCTCGGCAAGGATAGCTTTTACAACTTTTGAGCTATTCATTCTATTAAAACCAAGCATAGTAAGTGCTGAAATTGCTTCATCAGCAACTTCATTATTGATGTTTTGTATGTTATTTTGATTTAAATCAGCATTAAATTCTCCTTCAGGGCTTATTAGAGACATCTTATCACGCAATTCAACGATGATTTTTTCGGAAGTTTTAATTCCTAGCCCTTTAGCAGATTTTAGAAGTTTGCTATTTCCACTAGAAATTATTGTTTGAAGTTCGTTAGGTGTAAATGTTGACAATATTACTCTTGCTGTGTTTCCTCCAACTCCAGAAACCCCTATAAGGAGCCTGAACATCTCTCTCTCGGAGCGTAAATAAAATCCGTATAACACAGGTAATTCGTCACGTACTGCATATTGTTGAGTGTATAGTTTAGCTTCATCCGCATTAGATAATGAGCTGAAACTTTGTAGTGATATATTTATATAGTAACCTATGCCATTATTTTCAATGACAGCATAAGTAGGTTGTAACTCTGTTAGCTTACCAATAATATAATCGTACATACACTATACAATTAGGTGAATACTAAGGTTAGGGGATTTTTAAAACTAAACAAAGCTAGTTTTAGAAGCTCCCTTTAAATACTAATAAAAAAGTAATTTTAAATTCATATTATCTTAACCTAAAATAATTTTTTTTACAAAAATACAACATTTCTTTAAATTTCAATTGTTTTATTAGCAAAAAAAATGTAGGTTTGTACTCAAATAATTTAAATATCGAGGATTAATATTATGTTAACGCTGTAAATCAGAAAGTTAGCGTCTTTGCTCTGAGTTGATTAAAAATAAAAAATACTTAAAATTTAAAAAAAATAAAAGAATGAACAGAAAAATTAAATTTACTTTATCTGCATTAATGTTATCAACTATCATTTTTGCATGTGCACCAGCAACAACAACAGCTGATACTGAAGCAACTGCCACTACAACAGAAGATGCTCGTAAAACAACAGACCTTTCAATTGCTTACATCAATAATGATACGTTAATAACTTACTATAATCTTTTCATTGATTTAAGAGGTGATTATGAAACTAAAGCAACAAAGATTCAGACTGAACTTCAAAACAAGTCTCGTGCTTTAGAGCGTAAAATGGTTAGTGCTCAAGAGAAAGTAGAAAAAGGTCTTGTAACTCGTTCAGAAGCTATGCAACTAGAGCAATCTTTACAAACAGAACAACAAAGTTTAATTACTTATAGAGATAAAGTACTTGCTGAATTAGCTGAAGAAGAACAAGTTATGTCTAATAAATTACGTAACGCTATTGATACTTATATCGCTAAATATAACGAAACTGCTAAGTACGATTTGATTTTAAACCAAAATGCTGCTACAAACGTTATTATGCTAGGTAATCCTGACCTTGATATAACTCAAGACATCATCAAAGGCTTGAATGCTGAATACTTACCTTCTGCTAAGTAGGGTTCGGGAAGGCTTTTCCCAATAACGGCCTACATTTTTCACCTTTCCCTAAAAATCAATGCTCACAGCCGTCGAGGCTGCTCCGCTTGATTTTCAGGGAAACGCAAAAAATCAAGGGAGGCTCTAATAGCTAGGCTTTAAACGATTTCTAATTTTAAAGCCTTAGATTTTGATTTTATAAAATAAGCCATAGCGGTTCCTATGGCGCATTTTATAAAATTAAAAGA
>JAWXTP010000122.1:0-9151 GCA_044433415.1 Rikenellaceae bacterium | reverse complement strand
CGGTTCCTATGGCGCATTTTATAAAATTAAAAGATGAGGCTTTAAAATTTGAAAGCGTTAAAGCATAGCTGTTAGAGATTCCCTAGACCACTCTTGAGAAAAGCGGACAATCGTGGATGCTAAACTTTTAAAATCCATACAGCATCGAGCTGTATGGATTTTATATTTGAAAACAGTTGAGATTTAGGGTCTTTCTCAAAATGTGTTGTAAAATATTTAACGATTATTTAGTCGCTTGTCGTGATAGATTATTAATCATTGGGGAAAACATGTTCCCAATTCAGCTCCTTAAGCGGATATGATGTCTTAAAATGCAAAAGATATTACAAAGTCATTCTCTAAGTAATAAGCTCCATAGAATGGTTTTCCATCAAAAATATATTCAATTTTACTGTCTGTTAAACTCTTGATTTGAAGGTCTTCCTTGAAGTCTATTTCTCCACGTTCAACAAACTTAAAAACAGACTCTTTAAAGCTCCATAATATTGCCTGAGCATTGTTTATATCTATGTTAGATTTTTCTATTACAGACAATTCTTGTTCACTTATGTATCTATGTGCAATCTTATTGAAATTTCTGTTTCTACGCTCGATATCTACACCAACCCTTTGTGGGGATAGCGCAATGACAGCGCAATTGTTGGTGTGAGAAATGGAAATATAACAGTTTTCGTTAATGTAGGGAGCGCCTGAGGAGTTATATTTGATTTTAGCGCCCTTATTTATGGTTTGGAGTAGAGCTCTTGTTGCACACCACTCCAATTGCCTATTGTGAGATTTAAAGTCTTTAAGGGTTGTTTTTTCGTCTTCGTCAAGCTGAGCTAAAGTAATAAGCTCGTCTAAAGTCTCAGTAATCTCCCATAAATAAATATTACCACTAAAATAAGGAGTAGTGTAGTGTCTTAGTAATGCCATATTAAATTTCTTCTACTACTTGTCTTTCAACTTTAATTTTCTCTATTCGTCTACCGTTGATTTTAATAACGGTAAATTTGTAGTTTGCAATCTCTATGATATCTCCTGATTTTAAAAAGTCATGCTTTACCTCTAACATTAAACCTGCTAAGGTCTCAGCTTCACCACGTGAAGGTTCTATTAATGTTTCGTTTATGTTTAATATTCTAATGAAATCTGAAAGGTGAGTTTTAGCCTCAAAAATAAAGGTGTTGTCTCCAACTTTAGTGTAAAGGCTTCTTTCTTCAGCATCCGTTTCGTCAGAAATTTCACCAACGACTTCTTCCAGTATATCTTCTAAGGAAACAGCGCCCTTTGTTGAACCATATTCATCAACAACAATAGCTAAATGGACTTGGTTGGTCTGAAATTCCTCTAGTAGATTGTTTATCTTTTTTTGTTCATGGATGAAATATGCAGGACGAATTAACTTCTGCCATTTTAGCTCTTTTTCGTCAACATATTGAAGTAGGTCTTTTACGTATAAAACACCCTTTATGTTATCTATATCATCCTTGTAGATTGGAAGTCGTGAATAGCCCGACGAAACTATGGTTTCTTTAATTTCTTTGAAGTCACAAGTGATATCCAATGCTACAATGTCAACTCTATTGCGCATGATATCAGAAACCTCAGTATTTACGAATTTGACAATACCAGTAAGTATCTTTTTGTCTTCCGCAGTATTTGGAGGTGCTATTTCTAGAGCTTCGGAAAGCTGTTCTATGGAAATACCTCCTTTTTTATGAGCTGTTAATTCATTAATGTGGCTTGAAGAATTAATTAACACATAGGAAAGGGGTTTAAGGATTTTCCTAAGAAACTCTAAAGGCATAGCAGTTAGCTTTATTGCTTTTAGAGGTGCACGTGTTGATGCAATTTTTGGCATAATCTCGCCAAAAAGTAATAACAGGAATGTAACTATTACAGTCTTAACAATAAATTCTATTAATGTAGAGTTGAATTTAAATATAGAATCTATTAATGAGTTTGCAACTACAACAGCTGATATGTTTACTAAATTATTGACAATAAGTATAGTAGATAGTAGCTCGTCTTGTTTTTCAATAAGAGAAATTATCGTATTTGAACGCTTAGAGTTGCTTTTTTTGATATTGTCTATATCTACGTGTGTTAGGGAGAAGAATGCAGCTTCTGACCCAGATACAAATGCAGATAAGGCTAATAAGATAACTAATATAATAGCGTATATTATTGTGTTATGGTCTATTGTTATTAATTCCAATTCTTTTTTATTTTGATTATTAAAATAACGTAACTATGCCTAGTTATAATGCGCAAATTAACAAAAAAAGTGTAACGATACAAATTCAGTGTAATTTTTAACTTTAGAGACTCCTAAAAACTGGATTTTAACGTTTTAAAACTTTAGTTTTTCTGTAGTTCATTTCTGTATTCTGAGAAAATCTTAGACTTAGATATAAATCCTATATATCTTCTATCTTCTGAAACTACAGGTAGATTCCAAGCGCCAGTATTATCAAATTTCTTAAGTACAGCAGCAACAGGTTCATTTTCATATATTAAAGCTGGAGCAGATTTCATGTAGCTAGATACATAAGTTGTATAGTACTTCTCTCTATTAAACATCTGTGTTCTGATGTCATCAAGGGTAACAACGCCTATGAAAACTCCATCTGTATTTAGTACAGGGAAAATATTACGAGATGATTTAGATACCTCTACTACAAGAGCTCCTAAAGTCATATTCTCAGAAATGCAAGTAAATTCATTTTCGACCAATTTGCTAAAATCAATAAACAACATAGAACGTTCTTTTGTAATAGATAGAGATTCTCCGCTTAAAATAAGTTCTCTAGTGTAAACAGAGTAAGGAGAGAAATAATAGCTTATAGCAAAAGAAATAGCAGATACCATCATAAGAGGGACAAAAAGTCCATAACCTCCCGTAATTTCAGCGATAAGGAAGATAGCAGTAAGAGGTGAGTTCATAGCTCCTGACATAACCCCAGCCATGCCTACTAATGCAAATGCAGGTTGAGAAAGTTGAGTGTCAAAAATAGTGTTTAATAACATAGCAAAGAAATAGCCTGTAAATGCTCCAAGGAATAGAGAAGGTGCAAAAGCTCCACCGACACCACCAGCGCCATTTGTACATGCCATAGCTATAGGTTTCAATAGGATGATACCCATAAGGAAGGCTAAGATTATCCATGTGTTATCTTTGAAGTCATATAGAAAGCTATTTACAAATAGTTCGTCAGTGTTTGAGTTTATAAGGTTTATAATAGAGTCATAGCCTTGACCATATAAAGGAGGAAAACACATAATGATTAAACCTATAGAAAGACCACCTATTATCCATTTTTTATATGGTGTGCCAATTTTCTTAAATAGAGCTTCAATTCTAGAACCGAAAAATATTAAGGCAAAAGCCACTAAACCGCATAACAAGCCAAAGACTCCATAAAAAGGCATATCAATTAGAGATACTTGTATTAGCTCATGAGGCACATGAAATACAGTATCAAAACCGTGAAAGAAGTAAGTTATTGTAGTTGCTGTCACTGCTGCAATCAGAAGAGGGATTATAGATAACATGCTGATATCTAACATTAAGACCTCAAGTACAAAGATAACCCCAGTGATAGGAGCCTTGAATATCGCCGCAAGAGCGCCTGCTGCGCCACAGCCTAGTAAAATAGCTGTGTTACGATAGTCCATATTAAAAAACTTACCTATATTTGAACCTATAGCAGAACCTGTCATTACCATTGGTGCTTCGGGACCTACAGAACCACCAAATCCTATGGTTGTAACACCAGCAATTATTGAAGAATAACTGTTGTGAGATTTAATTTTTGCTCCTTTATGAGAAATTGCATAAAGCACCTTTGTAACTCCGTGACTTATGTTGTCTTTTATGATATGTTTCACAAAAAGAGAAACTAAAATAATCCCGATTAAAGGAGTAAAAAGATAAGCGATATTTATATTACTTTCTTTTGTTATATTAGTCACAAAAAGTCTAAGCGAAGTAACGCTAGATTCGAAAATTGCTGCTGCAAAGGCTGTTACGATACCTACAATGACAGCGATTATCATGATTAGGTTTTTTTCAGGTAATTTTTTAGAGACATTAAGTAACCATTCTCGTGCCTCTAGTAAACCTTTTTTAATGCTATTCATTTACTTTTAATTAATTATTATTCTGCAAATTTAAAAATAAAGATGTTTTTATTAGAATAATTTGAAAAAAAATTATATTTTTGCAATAACTATGAGTAATTGTAACCGAAAAATGACAGATAAAAGAACAATATTAAGAAAGCCAGATTGGTTGAAAATAAAACTTCATAACAATGAAGAATTTTCTAAGGTTTCTGAAATTGTTAGTTCAAATGCTTTACACACTATATGTTCTAGTGGGAAATGTCCCAATATGGCAGAGTGTTGGAGTAGGGGGACGGCTACTTTTATGATAATGGGAGATATTTGTACACGTAAATGTAAATTTTGTGCTACAAAGACAGGTCTTCCGCTGTCTTTAGACGTTAATGAGCCTGAGAAGTTGGCGCGTTCTATAAAGTTGATGAAGTTAAAGCATGCAGTTGTAACTTCTGTAGATAGAGATGATTTGGTAGACGGGGGAGCAGAACATTGGGCTGCTTGTGTTAGGGCTGTGAAAACATTAATGCCTAATACAACCTTAGAGTTATTAATTCCAGATTTTGATGCTAAGAAATCTCTTATAGACATTGTTGTAGACTCTAAGCCTGATATTATTGGTCACAATATAGAAACCATTAGAAGGTTAACCCCTTCGGTTAGGAGTAGAGCTAAATATGATACTTCGTTGGAAGTGTTAAGTTATCTTGAAAGCCGTGGTGTAAGAGTGAAAAGTGGTATCATGGTTGGTTTGGGAGAAACAAAGGAAGAGGTTTTAGAGACTCTTAGAGGTTTACGCACTGCTGGGTGTCACATTGTCACCATAGGGCAATATTTACGTCCTACTTTTGATCAGTTGGCTGTAGAGCGTTATGTTACTCCTGAAGAGTTTGAACAGTACAAAACTTATGCTTACGAAGTTGGTTTTTCGTATGCTGAGTGTGGACCTTTGGTGCGTTCGTCATATATGGCAGAAAATGCACTTAAAAAAACAAAAATTAATCTAAGGAACTTCTAGAAATCGGATAAAACCAATTATTAGAACTTCCTTAAGGAACTTTTAGAAACTAGTTTCTAAAACTCCCTTTAAAAATATATAAAATGAGAAGTATCAGATTAGAAGATAAAGGTGTAGTCGATTATAAAGAGGCGTGGGAAGTTCAATCTGATTACTTCAACAAAATACAAGAGGGTAGTGGAGAAGATGTTTTAATGCTTTGTGAACATCCCCACGTTTATACCTTGGGTAAAAATGGATGCCGAGAAAATATGTTGGTGACAGACTCCTTTTTAGATAGTATAGGAGCAACATATTATAAAGTAGACAGAGGTGGTGATATAACTTATCACGGCTATGGTCAGATTGTAGGGTATCCGATAATAAATTTAAGTAATTTTTCGTTGAATTTGAAAGGTTATATCAATATATTAGAAGAAGCGGTTATTAAAACTGTTTCTCATTACAACATTGAATGTGAAAGACTTGATAACGCAACAGGTGTGTGGTATAGAGGGGGCAATGTTGACAAAAAGATTTGTGCTATAGGTGTAAGGGCTTCACGTTTTGTTACGATGCATGGCTTTGCATTAAATGTAAATACAAATCTTGATTATTTTAAATATATCAATCCTTGTGGTTTCGTAGAAAAAGGAGTTACCTCATTAAATGAGTTAATCGGGGTGAAAGAGGTTGATATGGAAGAGGTGAAGATGATATTCTGTAACGAGTTTTCATCTCTTATTGGCGCAGAAATAAAAAAATAAAAAAAATATATATGTTAGCAGAAAAGAGATGGAATCATATGGAGCAAGGCTCTGTAGAGGTTTCAGAACATCTTGCTATGGAATTAAGAATTCCTAAGGTGTTGTCTCAGCTGCTAGTACAGAGGGGAATTACAAGTAGTGAAGAAGCAAACCGCTTCTTTAATCCCTCGTTAAGCGAATTGCACAATCCATTCTTAATGAAAGATATGGATAAGGCGGTCGCACGTATTAGTACAGCTATAGAGACTGGAGAGTCCATTATGGTCTATGGTGACTATGATGTTGACGGAACAACCGCAGTTGCGCTTGTTTATACTTATTTAGAATCGCTTGGTCATAAAGCATTGTCTTTTTATATTCCTGATAGATATACCGAAGGTTATGGTATTTCTGAGCAAGGAATAGAGTTTGCTCAGACAAAAGGCGTAACATTAATCATAGCTTTAGACTGTGGAATCAAGGCAGTTGAAGGTGTGAATTATGCTAAAAGTTTGGGTATAGATTTTATTATTTGTGACCATCACTTGCCTGGAGAAGAGATACCTCATGCTGTGGCTGTGTTAGATGCAAAAAGAGAAGACTGTACCTATCCATTTGATGAATTAAGTGGGTGTGGAGTAGGATTTAAACTCGTGCAGGCTTATGCTATGCACTTTGGTTTGGATATGAAAAAGGTCTATTCTTTGCTTGATTTTGTTGTTGTGTCCATAGCTTCTGATATAGTCCCACTGATAGGGGAGAATCGTGTTTTAGCGCATTTTGGACTTGATGTTCTAAACAACAATCCTAGTAAAGGTCTACATTCTATCTTGAAAATCTGTAGTCTTGAAAAGCACACAATCACAATTGACGATATTGTTTTTAAAGTAGGACCTAGAATCAATGCTGCTGGTCGTATGATAGTTGAAGACGATGATGGAGAGAAAATTTCAGGGGGTAGAAATGCCGTTCGTCTTTTAATTTCTAATACTGACGAAATAGCTTTGAAATATGGGAACATAATTGATGAGTGTAATAGTGGTCGTAAAGAAATTGATAGAAATATTACAATAGAAGCTCATAAAATTGTTGAGAAAAACAATATTACAAGAACACGCAAATGTACAGTAATCTATGATCCAACATGGATGAAAGGCGTTGTAGGTATTGTTGCATCAAGGTTAATAGAAAGATATTATCGTCCTACAGTAGTCCTTACCATGTCTAATGGTTTTATAACAGGTTCAGCGCGTTCAGTTCCAGGTTTTGATTTATATCAAGCTATAGAATCTTGTTCAGATTTGTTAGAAAACTTTGGGGGGCATACCTATGCAGCAGGTTTAACAATGAAGCCTGAGAATTTAGATGCTTTCAAAAAACGTTTTGCAGAATATGTCGAAGAACATATAGAACCTCAGATGTTGATTCCTCAAATTGATATAGATATGTATCTTGACCTAAGTGAGATAACTACAGAGTTTAGAAAAACCTTATGTAAATTTCAACCTTTTGGTCCTGGTAATCCAGCGCCTATTTTTGTAACACAAAATGTGTGTGATGATGGGCATGGACGTAAAGTGGGAATTAACATGGAGCATTTAAAAATGGACGTTATTAGCTCTAAAAATCATTTACCTATATCTGCAATAGCTTTTTCACAAGCAAATGCTTATGCTGACCATGTTTTAAAAGGTGGTTATATAGATATATGTTATATGGTAGTAGAAAATAACTATCGTGGTGAGGTGAAACCTCAATTAAGAATTAAGGATATAAAAATAAAAAACAAATAATAAAAACAACGTTTTTATTATAATAAATATATACAACGGCATATAAGATAGAATTTTAAAGTCTATATAATGCCAAAATTTGATTTTAGATGATAGATAATGCTGATATTTTAGTAAATTACGTGAGAAGATGTAATGTAGTAACAACAGATTCTCGTGAAATCTCAAAATTGAAAAATTCTGGGAATAAAGTTATGTTTGTTGCGTTGAAAGGTGATAAATATGATGGAAATAATTTTGTTGGTGCTGCAATTGAGGATGGAGCAGATTATGTAGTGACAGATAATGTCGCTTATGATGGAAATGAGAATAGAAAATTATTAGTGGTTAAAGACTCATTAAAAATGATGCAGTTGACAGCTCTAGCATATAGACGTATAATTGACCCTAAGGTAATTGCTATAACTGGTACAAATGGCAAAACTACAACTAAAGAATTAATATCTGTAACATTGTCTAAAAAGTTTAGAACTTATGCTACTAAAGGTAATTTAAATAATCATATAGGTGTTCCACTGACAATTTTAAATATGCCTAAAACTACAGAGGTTTTAGTCGTTGAGATGGGTGCTAATCATCCTGGAGAGATTGCGGAGTTGTGTAGAATTGCAGAACCTAATTATGGTATTATAACAAATGTAGGACGTGCTCACTTAGAGGGTTTCACGTCTTTTGCAGGAGTTTGTAAAGCAAAGGGAGAGATGTATGCCTTTTTAAAGCAAAACGGTGGAGTAGCGTTTTATGATTCTATGAATCAGCATTTGACTCAGATGATATCTGAGCACCTTGCAATTAGAAAAACAGCATATAATACTAATGAATTTAGAGGTGAGTTCAATAAACAAGGTGAATTGATCGTTAGCATAAAAGGGAAAAGTAAAAAAATCAATACAAAATTAACAGGTAGCTATAACACTGCAAATATTGCAGCAGCTTATGCTATTTCAGGAGCTTTTGGTATTGACTATTTAACTTTTGTAGATGCTATAGAAGAATATGCACCTAATAATAATCGTTCTCAGTTAGTATATTCGGGTTCGAATATTATAATTGCTGATGCGTATAATGCTAATCCTACTAGTATGGGAATAGCTGTTAAAAACTTGAACCATTTTACAAGAGCAAATAAAGTTGTTGTTTTGGGCGCAATGAAAGAGCTTGGTACTGAAACTCAGAAGGAACATAAAAAGGTTATTAATAGCGTTATTAAGATGGGTGTTACGAATGCTTATTTTATAGGTAACGAATATGCAGACGTAAAAGTTGAAGCTGAGAATCTAAATTACTTTGCTTCGACAGAAGAATACCTTGAAAAAATGGCTTCTGTTAAGTTTGAAGACTCAGTAATTTTAATAAAAGGCTCTCGTTCAATGGAGTTAGAGAAAGTTATAAATAAGTACCAATATTAGGAAAAGGCTTAAAATGGTAAAGTATATACTTGGAATTTGATATTTTTTTATGTAAAGTGGTCGTTTTTAGGTATATCTGATTAGAATGTATAAAAATAATGT
>JAWXTP010000121.1:0-9338 GCA_044433415.1 Rikenellaceae bacterium | reverse complement strand
AGGAGGTAGCAAGGTCACCTTTTCTAATTTTGAAGGCTCAACAAAAAATAAGAAAATTAAAGAGCGTGACTGCATAATCTACCTAGCATCTATGCAGAAACCCGATGCTTTACGTTCAGCTGATGTGATGATGGCTCACCTTTCGGAAGTGGGGCTTTGGAAAGAAACCGAAGGCAAGAAACCCGAAGACTTAGTGCAGTCCATAGCTGGTACTGTCCCCCTAGAACCTTACTCCATGATAGTAATGGAATCCACAGCTAAGGGTGTGGGGAACTTCTTCCATAGGGAGTGGCAGAAGGCTAACTCTGGGGAGTCGGGCTATACTCCAGTATTTGTAGCATGGTATGAAATTGAGATGTACCAGAAACCCTTTGCTAGTGATGATGAGCGACTAGAGTTTATACTATCCATGACGGATAAGGAACATTACTGCTTTGAGTTAGGAGCTACTTTAGAGGCTATAAATTGGTATAGGAACAAGAAATATACGGACTCCTACGACGATTGGCGTATGGGTTGTGAGTTCCCTACTACACCCGAAGAAGCGTTCCAGTCTACAGGTAAACGAGCTCATTCGCCCTCTTATGTGGGGCGTATGCGTAAGTTCTGCATGCCACCTCTTTACAAAGGTGATATCTTTGCTTCTGCGGAGTATGGCAAAGAAGCCCTAGTAGACCTTAAATTCGAACAGGTAAACAATGGGTTTATATGGCTTTGGGCTTTACCAGATACTTCCATAAATGTAACTCACCGTTATGTGGTTTCTATGGATATTGGAGGTCGTACAGATAGTGCTGACTGGTCAGTAATTTCTATTATTGACAGGTATTGGCTTTCGGATGGGGGTGTTGAGGAATGTATAGGCACAGCACGTTTCCACCTAGACCAAGACCTTGCTATTTGGAAGGCTACACAGATAGCACGGTTTTACAACAACGCCCTGTTAGTTGTTGAGGCCAATTCCCTAAACTCTAAAGGCACAGAGGGGGATCACACCCTTACAATACTTGATGAGATTAGAAACTACTATGACAATATCTACTACCGCATAGATACTCAGCGCCTAAAGGAGAACCTACCAGTGCGCTATGGTTTTCACACCAACCGTTCCACAAAGACCGACCTTGTAAACCAGATGAACAAGCGCTTCCGTGAGATGCTCCACATAGAGAGAGACCACCGCGCCCTTGACGAAGCTGATTACTATGAGATAAAACAAAATGGTTCTTATGGAGCTGTAGATGGAGGGCATGACGACATATACATGAGTCGTGCTATAGGACTTAAAGCCTCAGATAGCTTGCCTATCCCCAAGACAATAGAACAACCTTCACCACGAAGCACTAACCCCTATAAACGAAGCTCTTGTAAAAATGCACCACTATTTAAGTAGGGTGAAATAATTATTGGTGTATTTTTAAGAGTACTGTTAGTGATGAGATTTTTTACTAATGAATCGAAGATATAGTGGCTCTATATTAAGGGGATCTATAAACTGGTTTTATTAGATTTTGAACTTTAAAATACAAAATACATTTTTTCAATAGGAAAGTTCTAAGAGTTTCCTATAATACTAACCTAAATAATAAATTGAAATGAACTACGGACAAATGGAAACTATTCCAAATGAGAATATAAAATTAAAAACAGTAAAACAATATTCTCCATCAGAAGCCAATGTAGATGAAGGAAATAATAAACATGAATACGAAAAAAAAGAAGTAAGAAACAATATGCCATGGTCAAAACCGATGTATGATACTGAGAAATATAATAGTTATCCTGATTTCTTAATGGGCATAGAGAAAAATCAAATACCAATTAATAATGAATTGTTTAATCGAAGCAATACTATAAGTTGGGGGGAACTACAAAAAGGGTTTCCTAGAGTGGCTCATGAACTTACTGTAGAACAGCTGTCAGACTCTGTGGGAAATGATCTAGCGACTAAAAGAATTAAAAATTTAAGTAAAAAAAAGCGTTCTACTGTTGAGGGATTGTATAAAATGACAAATAAAACTTTCTTTTCTGACGATGATAATATTGAACAACGAGTAAATAATGCTTTCCTTAAAAATGAAGGACTAGAAGATGTTATTATTAATGGAAAGAAGTATAAAGGTTTACTGTTCGATGAAAACAGTAAACAGTCAAAAAAATTGAAAAATAATAAGACTTTTAAAACTTATTTTAATAATTACCTTTTTAACATGAAAGATATAATAAACAAAATGGGAAATAGTAAAGAGTTTGATGTTGAAGCAATTTCAGAAACTCTTAAAACTAATTTAGGAAAACCTGATTTTAGTACTAATGAAAATGCTATTCTTTATGATTATTATCCTCTAATGGGAGGAACTCAAAATGTTACAGTGGATTTTGAAATATCGCCAGTTTCAGAAAAAGAGTGTAATCTAACAACTAAGATGTATATTAATGACTGGTACGGAGCAGATAAGGATGATATTAATGGATCAAGAGGCACATTGAAAGGTAATATGCCAGGGCTTAAAGATTTTTTTATTTGCAACACTACTATGGCTGCAAACCTTTTCCTACTCAAATCATATATCAATCTGAAGATAAAATAAAATTGTATTAATTTTTTATTAACTTTACAGAATAATTAAAAATCTTAGAATATGGAAAGAGTGAAGGAAGTGCTAAAAAAAGTCTTAAGAGTAACTACTAACTTAATGAATAAGTACCTCATTATTCATTTTTATGGTACAATATTGCCGTTAATTTTTATAATTGCTTATTTCTATTATGATATTGAATGCATTGCTAAATATGAAATGAATCCATATTTCCCCTTTATACATATATTGATAGCAATATCATTAATGTTTTTTCCTGCACTTTTATGGTTTATTATTACAAAAATATTCAAAAAAATTTACCAAGTGATAATTATCTTTTATTTTCTATTGTTTGTTATTGTTGAATTTAGTTTGATAGAAATTGGAATAGGCATGTGGGCATGGAAGCATTAGGTTATAGGTTATAGGTTATAGGTTATAGGTTATAGGTTATAGGTTATAGGTTATAGGTTATAGGTTATAGGGCGCAAAGCGACTAAATATTGTTGGAAAAAATATTTCTATTTTACTTAAAAATTATTATATTTGTCGTTATATATTTAAACATACCACATTAAAAACGAGCCGTATTATAAATGAAGTAAAATTTCAGGATATGCAATTAAAGCAGGGTTTCACCCTTAATAAGGGCAAATATAGAATAGCGGAAATCTTAGGTCAAGGAAACCTAGGAATATGCTATCTTGCGGAACATGAAATCACTATAGAAGTAGATAACGACGTTTTGAAGACTAATATAAAAGTCGTTATTAAAGAGTTCTTTATGAAAGAACACTGTTGTCGTGATGCTCATACTTCATGCGTATTAGTGTCTCCTGTGGGGAATAAAGCCCTTATAGAGGAGAATAAATTACAATTTATATCTAAAGCTCAAACGGTTTCTGAATTAGACCATGACCATATTATCAAGGTGCTGGAAATATTTGAAGAAAACAATACAGCATATCAAGTTACGGAATACATAGAAGGAGGCTCGCTAGAAAAATATGTAGCTCAATGTGGGGCACTAGATGAAATAGAAGCAAGGTGTTACATTAAACAGGTTGCAGGTGCCTTAGACTATCTTCACAGCAAGAACATAAACCACCTAAATATCAAACCTAGCAACATCCTTATTATTGAAGGTGGAGTTGCAGTGCTAACAGACTTTGGCTTTACCAATCAAAATTATACGGAAACTCTAACACAAGAAAATACAGCTTACATTCCCCTAGAGCAGTATATCAACAAGGAAGGCTTCTCTTTTTCTACGGATATTTACTCTCTAGGAGCAGTATTTTATAAATTAATTACAGCCAACACTCCGCCCCATGCTCTAGAAGTATATGAGCAAGGTTTACCAACGCTTCCTAAGGATGTTTCTGCTACAGCAAGCGCAATAATTAATGCTGTTATGCAACCCAAGCGTAAAGATAGACCCCAGAATATAAAAGAGTTCTCAGAGGTCTTAAACGGGTTGGTTGTTACGAAGAAAGCAAGAGAGCCTAAGGTTTTTAAAGAGCGCAATAGCTTTAAGAAACAAGCAAAACAGAAAGCTCAGAAATGGAGCAAGAGAATTAAAGTCACTATGATATCAGCGGTTTCTTTAATTATTGGGATATTTAGCAAACATAAAAGGCTCACGGATTTTGTTATACTATTTTCGCTAGTTTCCATTTTGTTATTTATAGTATTTTTCAATTCTGGGGACAGACCTTTTACAAGGGCGGATTATGAGGCTCTAGGTTCACCAAGTGAATTAACAGTGCCCGACAAGTATACATTAATTGCGGATAGTGCCTTTTACAGTTGTTCTAACTTAGAATCTGTGATATTACCTAGTTCCATAACTTCTATAGGTAATGATGCCTTTTGTTACTGTGATAATTTACATAGTATTAGGATTCCTAGTTCTGTAACAACCATAGGTAATAGTGCCTTCTACAATTGTTATAATTTACTTAACATAAAGTTACCTAATTTTATAACGCATATAGGCAATAGTGTCTTTTACGGCTGTGCAAATTTGAGGAGTATCACCTTACCGCAATCTTTGACTTCTATAGAAGATTTTACTTTTTGTTATTGTAGTAAATTGGTTTCTGTAGATATTTTTGATGAGGTAACATACATAGGAAATAGTGCTTTTTGTGGTTGTTCACAATTAATGAAAATTACTATTCCTAACTCGGTAACTAGCATAGGGCTTAGTGCTTTTTATAGCTGTGCATGGTTAAATACAGTTGTTATTCCCAACTCCGTAAAGCGCATAGAGGCTTATGCTTTTTCGCGGTGTACGAGCTTATATGACATCACCATTCCCAACTCCGTAACCTCTCTAGGTGTTGGAGTATTTTCTAATTGTTCAGTGCTAAGCGATGTAACTCTATCTAAATCACTGACTACTATTAGTGCTAAGGCTTTTGCGTGGTGCACAAATCTAGCATCTATTACTATGCACGAGGGTTTAACTTCTATAGAAGAACATGCTTTCTCACGATGTTATAAATTAAGATTTTTGAAGCTGCCTAATAGCTTAACCTCTCTAGGAGAAAACTCATTTTATAATTGTACTAGTTTGTCTTCTATAACCTTACCTGAGTTTATAACGTCCATAGGTGATTACTCGTTTTTAGGCTGTGAAAAGCTAAAAAAGATGATTATACCTAGTTCCGTAATATCTATAGGTGATGGTGTTTTTAGTTATTGTCCTAATTTAAGGTCTGAGCATGTTGATATAAGCGGCACTAATTACATATTAGAGAGGGGCATTCTTTACGACCGCGAGAAAACCAAGGTTATAAGTTCGTTACAATCAGAAGTGAAAGGCAGTGTTAATATACCTAATTCCGTAACACACATAGGGGGATGTGCCTTTTTGAATTGTTCTAACTTAGAATCTGTCACTATTCCCAACTCTGTAACTACTATGGGAGAATACGCTTTCACCAACTGCACATCATTAAAGACGATAACTATCTCAGAAGATAATAAATTGTATAACGAGGTTAAAGCGCTGTTAGAGGGTAGGTTGTAGGTGTTAGCTTGTAGGTGATAGGTGATAGGTGCGACAAGCGACTAAATGTTATTACGTAAAGATAGTACTGCTGAGTCCTGATAAAGTTGCCTGGGTCAAGCAGGGTCGCGACAAGCAATTGAATGATTATAGTAATAATATTTTGTAATTGTTTTTAATAATATTCAGTCGCTTGTCGCGACCCAGCTTGACCCAGCCTTGACCCAGTTCGACCCAGCTTTGACCCAGGCAACTATTTTAAAAAGCAAATCCCATGTAGCTCGATGCTACATGGGATTTAAAAATTTAGCGTCCACGGTTGTCCGCTTTTTCCAAGAATGGTCTAGGGAATCTCTAACAGCTATGCTTTAACGCTTTCAAATTTTAAAGCCTCATCTTTTAATTTTATAAAATGCGCCATAGGAACCGCTATGGCTTATTTTATAAAATCAAAACCTAAGGCTTTAAAATTCGAAATCGTTTAAAGCATAGCTATTAGAGCCTCCCTTGATTTGCGGCGTTTTTTGAAGTTTTAAGCGGAGCAGCCTCGACGGCTGTGAGCATTGAAACTTTAAAAAAGGTCGCAAAGATGAGCCGTTATTGGGAAAAGCCTTCACTAAGCCACCGACACAAAAACAATCTAGTTAATGGTCATTTCTTTTATTAAGTGTGACGCCCCTGCATACTTGTCAATTACAAATAGTACATAACGTATATCAACAGATATAGTTCTTTGTAATTCAGGTTCAAAAGCGATATCACCGCTCATAGCTTCCCAGTTACCATCAAATGCGATACCCACAAGCTCACCCTTACCATTAATCACAGGGCTACCAGAGTTACCTCCAGTAATATCATTATTAGAGATAAACGCTACAGTGACATCCTTCTTACCATACTTACCAAAGTCTTTCTTTTTGTAAAGCTCCTTAAGTTTTGGCTCTACAGTAAACTCATAAGGGTTGTTAGGATCTTCTTTCTTCAACACACCGCTAAGTGATGTAGTGTAGTCATAATCCAAATATGGAAGCACATTACCATAAGTCACACGCATTGTAAAGTTAGCATCTGGGTAGAATGCTTTAACATCCTTATCCATCTCAGTATATCCCTTAACGTATAGTCTATGTCCCTCAGCAGCCATGTTGCTATACTTATCTACTGTATTTCTCATTTCTGTCCCCGCTGTATATGTAGAACGTGCTAGAGCTATCATAGGGTCATTACCTATCACCTTAGCGCAAGGATTCTCTAAGAAGCTAGTTAATTTCTCTTCTGTAGCAAAGATAGTGTTATCATATAAGTAATCTACAGCTTTCTCAGCACCCATAGGTTCTACCTGAGCAAAATATGTAGGGCGGTAGATAGGAGACACATCTTCCATAAATACTTTAAACATAGCTTTTGCAGACTTGCGATCTGTCGAAGGGCTATAGTTTTTGTAGAATGCTTTTAGAGACACTTTAGAGCTCTCTATTAGGCTGTCTGCCTTGTTGTCTAATCCTTTTTCTTTTCTGTCTAATTCTATAGCTAATTGAGTGTAAGAGTGCGCTAGAGGTATTAGTTCTACACCTGTCCAAAGAGCCTCACGTGTATAGCTTATAACATGGTTTAAAGGCATACGTTTTTCTACAGCTTTTTTAATAAGAGGAAGTGCGTTACCATATTCTGCTATTCTTGCAGAGTCAGCCTCTACCCACGCTAGGAAGCGTTCTTCAATTTTAGCTTTCTCACCTGCCACATTAAGGTTTTCAATACCCTTATTCATGCCTATAGAGTTTTTCCAGTAGTTAGAGCTGCTAGAGTATTTATTGGCATATTTGATATTAATTTCGTTATCAGCTTTCATGTCCTCCATTAACACATCTTGGCGAAGACCACGAACTTTGATCATGATAGGGTTTATGTTAGTCAATCTTTCGTTCACCTCATAAGAAGTCATATAACGACTAGTGCTACCTGGGAAACCTAATATCATAGTGAAGTCACCTTCTTTAACGCCTTTTGTAGAGATAGGAAGGTATTTTTTTGACTGCATAGGTATGTTGTCTTTGTCATATTTTGCAGGCTTGCCATCTTTGTCTGTATACACACGGAACATAGAGAAGTCCCCAGTGTGACGAGGCCACATCCAGTTGTCTGTGTCACCACCAAATTTACCTATAGATGAAGGTGGAGCACCTACCATTCTGATATCGCTGTAGCGTATCATATCAAACATGATAAACTGATTACCACCAAAGAAACTTTTTATTATAGAGTAATAAGCCTCATCTGAAGATTTGTTTTCTTCAATGATTTGATCTATGATTTCTGCAATCTTAGAGTTTCTCTCAGCCTCATTTTTTGGAGTGCCTAGCTTCGCATTAATTTGATCAGTAACGTCAGTGATTTTGTCTATAAAAGTTACTGTAAGTCCTGGAGTAGGAATTTCTTCTTGTTGGTTCATAGCCCAGAAACCATTTGTCAGGTAATCATTCTCTACACTACTGTGTTGTTGGATAGCACCGTAACCACAGTGGTGATTTGTAAGAAGAAGCCCCTGAGGAGAGACGAGCTCACTAGTACAGCCACCACCAAAAATGGCGATAGCATCTTTTAAGCTAGCATTGTTTACGCTGTAGATGTCTTCAGCTTCAAGTTTTAACCCTTTCGCTTGCATATCTGCAAAGTTTTTGTCCTTCAATAGGTGAAGAAGCCACATACCTTCATCAGCCTTAGCTGAAGAAACTAGTGTGATAAGAGCTAAAACGGATAAAATAAGTTTTTTCATTTTAGTTTTATTTATAGTTTTTTGTAATTTTTTTCAAGCATTTCACAAAAATATGAAAAATTCCGTAAAATTCCAAAAGAATTTAGGACAACGGGACAGATGGGACATTGAGACAAACGGGACGCGATAACTTTTAATTTCTATGTATCATTAAACAAGCTGCATCTAATTTGTTAAATTTCCAACATTCTATATAAATTTTCATTTTTATTACTTACCTTTGGTTAGTTTTTTAATAAAACCTTTGCGAAATATAACTATTTTAAGAAAAGATATTTTACCTGATATTCTTGTATTTGTCTAAAAAAAAGTGTATTTTTGCGTTTTATGTTATTGAAATAACAATACAACACATAGATTTAAAATAAGAACCTATGTATTAACAAGATAAGTAAAAATAAATATATATCAAAAAATGAAAATCAACGGACAGCCTAAGGCTTTTCTTAGTAAAGAGGCCTCGCAGTTACTGAATCTCTATGAATCGTTGGGTCAACGTGCAGAGATTTTTTTACCACGTCACATTTTTGACAATCTTACAAGTTTTGTAGCTCTTTGCATGGACGAACCTAACGACCCTGCAAGACAGCAAGCTGAGATAAGTAGATACTTAATGAAATTCCGTGAGGATATCCCAGGATATCAGCATGTATCTCTTATGCTTATTCCTCATAGCAACTCTAAGGCATTTGAGCTTAGTGCGCGTCGTCGTAACTTTGTGAAGAAGATAGACTTTCTTCTTGACACTGATGGCACTGTTCCTGAGTTAAAGAAAATATTAAGCAACATTAAGGATTCTCATGACTTATCTGTAGGAACACCTCCTGTAAATAGTTATCATATAGACTTCATGTCGCAAGTGCAGCTTGGTGGTTACGTTCGTGACTTACGTAAATATCGTGATGTCATAGGTGTAACAGGTGATATCAATGAGGCTCACTGGAACTATCTTATGGATACCCTAGAG
>JAWXTP010000120.1:0-9339 GCA_044433415.1 Rikenellaceae bacterium | reverse complement strand
GCAATTCTTGATCTGTAAAAATTGGTTGCTTATTGTTGCTAAAACGTTGACAATGTTGTGCCAATGTTAAGTCATATGTTTGACAGATATACATATAAATAGCTATAAGTTTTTGCTCTTTCTCCTTAGGAATCATACTTAGTAAATATTGGGAATTATTTATCTAAGATACTGATTTTTAAGGAGATGAGTAAATTTTTAATGATGAATTTTGTTCACTATTAATAAATATAATACAAGTTTAAACATGAATCAGATAGTTGTTTTCAACTGCTGATTCGCATTATTAATATTGCAACAAAGGACGAAAGAGTGATTAATTATTAATAGCGACAAGCGATAAAAAATACTAAAAAAGATTGCTGGAATAATTTATAAAAAATTCCAGCAATCTTTCTTAGTATTATTTAGTCGCTTGCCGCACCTAGAACCTAAGACCTAGAACCTAAGACCTAAAACCTAAAACCTAAGACCTAAGACTATTTATACATTCCCTCACGAGATAACAAATGATCCAAGTTAGCAACACCTAAAGTAATAATAGCTGTTACTGTTGCAGCATGCTCTTGATATTCAGGGATATTTTTGTTGTACAAGTCATTTTCTGTATGCCATATTTCATTATAGCTAAAGTTGTAACCTTTAACATCAGCAGTCTCTAATGTTGTTGAAGGAACACCATTAACAGCAAATACTGAAGCATCTGTACCACCCATTTTTGTAGGTTTCTCTGTAGGACCTACAACAGTAATTGTAAAAGGGAAGTCAGTGTTAACTTTGGCTATAGGAGCACATATATCTTTAAAGTCATCATACATAGCTTGAGTAACTTTAATACCTACAGGAGGTACAGGTCCACCATCACGGTTAAATAGGTAAGATATCTTGTCAAGTTCATTCTTGTGAGTCTCACAATATGCCTTAGCACCAAATAAACCAAATTCTTCAGCTGCAAAAGCTACAAAAAGAATAGTACGTTTTGGTTTAGCACCCGATGCAGCTATCATACGAGCAGCTTCCATCATAGGTCCTATACCTGTACCACAGTCTACACCACCTGTAGCTACGTCAAACGCGTCAAGGTGACCACTTACGATAACATATTCATCTGGGTATTTAGAACCCTTAATAGATGCTACAACATTGTGATATTTGATAGGTCCTAATTTAAAGTGATTACGAATATCAAACTCTAAGATAGGATAACGACGATCTTTTACCATTTGCTCAATTATAGCATACTGTTGTTCGTCAAGTTTGATGTCTGGAACTGTAGGAAGATTGTCAAAGTTAGTCTCAGGGTCGTTCATCATATTTCTATCATATAACGCACGTATAGGTAGAGAAGCTGATTGAATAAAACCTATAGCTCCCGCTTCAACCATTTCGTTATAGAATAGGTAAGGAACATCTTCCATAGGTAGAAGCTCTTTATTTTCACCGTTTCTACGGTTGCTCATCATAATCTCACGATTTTTAAGAGCTATCTCATTATTTTTAATTTTAGCTGCCTCACGTATAGAGTCACCTTTTGCAGTACGGTCTACAGGCCATCCTGAGTTTTTACCAGATACTAAAACCCAAGCTCCTTTAAGACTACCTTTCATCATGTCAAATTCAGCTTGTGATTTAGGCTCTATTAACGCTTGACCTTGTTGTTTACCTTTAGTACCTGATGTGTAAGAAGGAGTGGCAAAGTGAAGAATCATACCATTCTCACTTAGAAGTTTACCGAACCAAGGACCTCTATTAAATCCTACAGGTACAGTACCAGCCTCTTGAAGCTCTACATCTAAGCCCCAGCTTTTGTACTCTCTCATCATCCATTCTGCTGCATTTTCATAAGCATCAGAACCTACAAGACGACCACCAAAACGGTTAGTTAAAATGTCTAATTGGTGCATAACCTGATTGTCGGTTTTACCAATTTCAATAATTTTCTCTATTGCCTGCTTTTGTGCATGTACAGTTGTTGTAGCCACAAAAACAGCAATAATCATTAATAGTTTTTTCATGTTTTTATTTTTAATTTTGAGTATATTTTCAAGTAGTTAATCCCACAAGTCTATCTTATCTGCTAACTCAGGCACTTCAGACTTTTTAAATTCTGGACTTTTCTTACCACTAGCTTTTTGCTTGTTATAATCTGCTAAAAGTGCCATAGCTTGTTTACCAAGGAATAATATAGCCACCAAGTTACATATAGTCATCAATCCCATAGTAACATCTGCTAGGTTCCACGCCATTTGTAAAGTCGCTATAGAGCCAAAGAAAACCATAGCTCCAACTAATATACGATATACTAAAAGTGCAGTTTTATTCTTAGTTATAAACATAATATTTGATTCTCCATAGTAGTAGTTACCCAATATGCTACTAAAGGCAAATAAGAATACCGCTATAGAAATAAACAGTCCACCAGCACTACCAACCTCACTACTTAGAGCCTGCTGAGTAAGGTTAATACCATTAACAGAACCATCAATAGGAATACCACTAAACAAGATAATGAATGCTGTACAAGTACAGATAAATAGCGTATCAGCAAAGACTCCTAAAGTCTGAATTAAGCCTTGTTTTACAGGGTGGCTAACCTCTGCTGTAGCCGCAGCGTTAGGTGCAGAACCCATACCAGCCTCATTACTAAACAAACCTCTTTTTATACCTTGCATAAGTGCAGCACCAACACTACCACCTAAGGCTTGTTCCCAACCCATAGCGCTAGATACGATAAGTTTAATAACTCCAGGAAGAAGACTTACGTTTGAAAGCACCACGAAAAGTGCTAAAAGAATGTAACCTACAGCCATAAAAGGCACTATAACGCTACTTATTTTAGCTATACGCTGTACACCACCAAAAATTACTACAAGAGTCAGTACAGTAACTACGATACCCATTGTTAAA
Source organism: Rikenellaceae bacterium (assembly GCA_044433415.1). Taxonomy (GTDB): domain Bacteria; phylum Bacteroidota; class Bacteroidia; order Bacteroidales; family Rikenellaceae; genus JAWXTP01. The sequence goes on along the minus strand of JAWXTP010000120.1, from coordinate 6,432 downwards.
GGTTCTATACCGAAAGACTCATAAAACGCTGCACATATAGTATTACTTTGTACGGAATTAAAAGTGAATCCGAAAGTTATGGTTATAAGTATGGCAAATAAAACCCCTAGCCATCTTTTGTGAAGTCCCTGTTGCATGTAATAGGCAGGACCCCCTATATAAGAATCTTTATCTTTCTTTTTGTAAGCCTGAGCAAGTGTAGATTCGATGAATGCATTTGAAGCTCCTAACAATGCGATAATCCACATCCAGAACACTGCACCAGGACCGCCCACTGCTATTGCTGTAGCGACACCTGCAAGGTTACCTGTACCTACCCTACTAGCTAAAGATATGCTAAAAGCCTGAAATGAAGATATATGTTTACCCTTCTTACTAGTAGCATCACCAAGTAAACGGAACATTTCACCTATCATTCTAAACTGTACGAAACGGGTCTTTATTGAAAACCATAGGGCACAGCCTAGCAGTAAAACTATTAAAATATACGACCACAAATAGTCGTTAACGATGTTAATTAGATTGTTTAATTCTTCCATATACCTGTAATTAATTCAAGATTGAACGCAAAATTAATAAAAAAGCCCTATAAAATTCTATTTTTTATAATTTTTATTAGTTTTTAACATTTTTCAGGGGGAGTAGTATAAAAAAACACGTTTTCACTGGATACAAACAATTACCAAGCCACTTATAGCACGCCAAAATACTAGGTTAAAATACAAAATAGTAAGAGGCTGATCGCGACAAGCGAATGATGAATGATGAATTAGGCGACAAGCGTGGAAAGATTGCTTGAAAGATTGTTGCCATTAATCATAATTCAGTCAGTTTTAGTCACAAAAAACGAACCATACAAAACTAACGTTTTGAAACAAAAATACACCCATATATATCTTTTTCCCAACAAAAACTCTTTTTAGATTACAAAAATTCACTAAAAAAGCATAAAACTATAAATTTATAACACTCTAACACTTTTTTTATTAATATATTATGATTATATTTGCCACGATATTATGTGTATAGTTAAGTGTTATTTCCTACGTAAAACTTTACTATATAATACATAAACAAAAGCTAAACAGAACGCTATTCTACTGTTTATGCTAAAATTGAAAACTAAAATATGTAATATTAATCCACTTTTTATGGATAAATATTACTTAAATTTAAGGAATGGATAAATTAAAAAACGTTGTTGAACTTATCGAGAGGGCAGAAAAACTCTTTGGAGATAGAACTTTATTTCAAATCAGAAATAAAGAGAGCTTCGATAAAATCACGTACAAACAATTTGTTAAAGATGTAAAATCTTTAGCTGCTTACTTCAATAAAAATGGACTTAGCTATAAACACATCAGTGTAATTGGCGAAAACTCTTATGAGTATTGCGTAACATACTATGCTGCAATATATTGCGGTAGTGTTATTGTACCTATAGACAAAGACCTTACACCTACAGAGATTTCTTCTTTGTTAACTATGGCTGACACTGCATTCTTAATGTATTCTTCTGCTTATGACGAAAGCGTAGAAACTATCATAGAAGCACATCCTGAAATTCAATTCTCGAAAATCACAAAAAGAGCTAAAGAAGGTACTTACCTTGACTTATTAGCTAAAGGTGAGGCTATTGTAGCTGCTGAGGGTACATCTTTTAAAGCTGACCCTGAGTACAAATCTATGTGTGAGATTGTGCTTACTTCGGGCACTACAGGTGTAAGTAAAGGTGTTATGCTTTCTCACGAAAACCTTCTTACAAACATCTACTCTTGTGTAGAGGTTATCCAGTTTAAAGTTACTACACTTTCACTGTTGCCTATGCACCACACTTTTGAGTCTACTCTAGGTGTTATGTTAACTCTTTACTATGGTACTACTATCAGTATAAACAATTCGGTAAAATACATATCTCAAAACATGAAGCTATTTAGACCTACAGAACTTCTTGTAGTTCCTCTAATTGCCGAAAGTTTGTATAACAACATCTGGAAAGCCGTACGCGAAAGTGGAAAAGAGAAAGCCGTAAAAACTATGCTTTCTGTAAGCCGTTTCTTATTAAAGATGGGCATAGACCTTAGACGTGTATTCTTCAAGAAAATCCTTGCTGCCTTTGGTGGTCGTTTAGATTCTATGTTCTGTGGAGGCGCTCTACTTGACAAAGATGTTGCTGTAGGTTTATATGAGTTTGGTATCAATGTTTACATAGGCTATGGTATTACAGAATGTTCTCCTCTTATTGGTGGTAACATATCTCTAAAACCCGCAAAATATGGCTCTTGTGGTCAAGCGTTCTCATGTAACGAAATAAAACTTGTAGACCTTAACGAAAATGGCGAAGGTGAGATTTATGTAAAAGGTACTAACGTGATGTTAGGCTATTACAAAAACCCTGAGGCTACAGCTGAGGTAATGGAAGATGGCTGGTATAAAACAGGTGATATAGGTAGATATGACGAAGATGGATTTATGTATATCACTGGTCGTAAAAAGAATGTCATAGTACTTAAAAATGGCAAAAACATATATCCTGAAGAATTAGAGGGATATATTGCTAAAATAAAATACGTTAAAGAGTGTTTAGTAACTGCTGTAAGTAGTGGACTAGAGCAATCGGCTATACAGGCTGAGATTTTCTTAAATCAAGATTTGATAGAGGAAGATAAATTTGAGGGAGCTGAGAAATATGTTAGCGATGAAATAGAAACATTGAACGACACTTTAGCATATTACAAACGTATCACAGCTGTTAAATTCCGCGAAGTAGAGTTTAACAAAACTACTTCAAGAAAAATTAAACGTCATAATCAAAATTAAAAATAAAAACTATGAACCAAGAACAGATATTCAACAAGATAGTGACTCTAATAAAAGAGAATAGCGAAATTTCTACAGAGGGTATAACTATGGAAACATCTTTCCAGAATGATTTAGAGCTAGACTCTATGCGATTAATAGGCGCTATTGTAGCTGTTGAAGATGCTTTTGACATTGAGATTCCTGACAATAAACTATTCAAAATCAAAACTATAGGTGATTTAGTAGAATTTATTGAAGATAACATCTAAGAAAACTCCCCTTAAGGGAACTTCTAAAACTAACAAAAGGGGTCTAGAAACTAGTTTCTAGACCCCTTTAATAAATTAAATATGAGACACTTATACATTCTAACAATATTCATCTTAGTGTCGTGCGCTTCGTCAAGCACACAGCCACAAGTAGATATTACTTACGAAACTTTATCTTACGCTAAAGGCTTTAGGATAGGTCACGGTAAAGATTTCACAGTCCTAGAGGTTCTTAACCCTTGGGATAGCACTAAGCTACTTAACAAATATGTACTTGTAGATAGGAATACGAAACTTCCTGACAGTCTCCCTAGTGGTAAACTCGTGAGAACTCCCGTACAAAACATAGCAGCAGCAGGTACTATCCACTGTGCTCTACTAAAAGATTTTAACTATGACCAAAACATAGTTGCTGTCTGTGAACCTGAGCATATAACCATAGAAGGTGTAGTTAAAGGAGTAAAAGAAGGCACAGTTACTGACCTTGGCAATGCTATGATGCCTAATGCTGAGTTACTTGTCATGTCAGAAGCTGAGATAATGATAGTATCACCTTTTCAGAATCAAAATTATTCGTGGGCTGAGAAACTAAATATCCCTCTTGTAGAGTGCGCTGCCTACCTAGAACATGAACCTCTAGGACAAGCTGAGTGGATAAAGTTCCATTCCATGTTTTACGACAAGAGAGCTGTTGCAGACTCTATTTTTGCTGCCACATCTAAAAACTACATAGAGCTAAAAGAGCTAACAGCGGCAGTAACTGAAAAACCTAGAGTATTAGCTGAAAAATGCTATGGTCAAACATGGTGGGTTGCGGCAGGGGAGAGCTATGCTGCTAAACTTTATAAGGATGCAGGTGCTAACTACTTATGGGCTAACAGCACAGGTACAGGCTCCTTAGCTTTAGCTTTTGAATCTGTATTTGACACGGCTCACGATGCAGATATATGGCTTATAAGATACCACATCCCTAAGGAAGATTTAACTTTCAGCTTGCTAAAATCGGAGAATAAGTTATATGCTGAGTTTGATGCTTTTAAGAATAAAAACATCTACTGTTGTAACACCGCACGTACTGACTACTATGAGAAGTCTACTTTCTATCCTGATATTATTTTAGCAGATTTAGTAAAGGTGTTACACCCTTCACTTTTGGATAACGCCAAACCTCAGTACTACAAACAACTAACAACCAACAATTAAGCCTACTATGGATTATTCAAAAAGAACCTTCACTACTCTTTTCATAACATGCATAGTTCTCTGTATTGTGTTAGTTATGATGAATCTACTATTTGGCTCTATATCCGTACCATTTGAGGTATTTAAGGATTTAATTTTCAACCCCGAAAATGTAGAGAACAAGTGGAAGATAATAGTCATCTCTTCACGTCTCACACAGACTCTTACTGCACTTTTTGCAGGGGCAGCTTTAGCAGTTAGTGGACTTATGTTACAAACTCTATTCTGTAATCCTCTTGCTGCGCCTTCTATTTTAGGGATAAGCTCGGGTAGCGGTGTAGGTGTAGCTATAGTGATGTTATTTCTGGGTACTAGCGCCTCACAGCTAGGCTTTTCGGGTCACTTAGCCGTTGTTGCTGGGGCAATGCTTGGCGCTATGGCAGTACTTGCTATTATTATCATGTTTTCTACGGTTATAAAGAGTAACGTGATGTTACTTGTTGTGGGTTTAATGGTGGGATATATCACCAGTAGTGCCGTATCTTTACTTAGCTATTACGCCACTCAGGAAGGTTTAGTATCGTTTGTAGCGTGGGGTTTAGGTAACTTCTCAGGGGTTTCTACAGACTCCCTACCCTACTTTCTAGGATTTATAATTTTTGGCTTAGCGATATCTATATTAATGATAAAACCTCTAAATGCTCTATTATTGGGGGATAGGTACAGCGAAAACTTAGGGTTAAACATTAAACTTACAAGGATATTGGTGTTAATATCTACAGGTATACTTACAGCTATAGTAACAGCCTTTTGTGGTCCTATAGCCTTCATAGGTTTAGCAGTGCCACACATAGCGCGCCTATTGCTAAAAAGCACTAACCACCTTTATCTTCTACCTTTAACAGTGATTTTAGGAGCTAATATATCGCTTATATGTAATCTGCTAACAACATTAGTAATTCCAGGCAGTGTCATACCTTTAAACGTTATAACACCTCTTATGGGAGCTCCTGTGATAATATATATTATCATTAATAAAAAGAAGATAGCTTACTTTAACTAATCCGTGTAACTAAATGAACAATAACGACATAGTATTCAAAGCAGAACATTTAACCTTAGGTTATAAGATAAGTTCTAAGGCTTCTAAAGTTGTACTTGAAGATATAAACTTTGAGATGCAACGCGGAGAGCTCATATCACTTATAGGGGCTAATGGTGCTGGTAAGTCCACACTTATAAAGACTCTTTGTGGCTTTACACCTCCGCTTTCAGGGCAGTTAAGTTTTGAGGGTAAACCCTTAACATCTTTCCCTAAAAGAGAAATGGCTAAAAAAATAGGTGTTGTACTTACAGAACGCAATTCCGAAGGTGGATTCACAGCCTTTGAGCTAGTAAGTCTTGGGCGTTATCCTTATACTGGGTTTTTTGGTACTCTAACTTCTGAAGATGAGGATATAGTACTTAAAGCCCTAGAAACCATAGGTGTACTTCACCTCAAAGACAGGTGCGTCTCTGAGCTTAGTGATGGGGAACGTCAGAAAGTCATCATTGCTAAAAGTTTAGCTCAACAATGCCCTGTTATCATCCTAGACGAACCTACAGCCTTTCTAGACCTAAAATCAAAGGTAGAGATTACTTCTCTGCTAAAAAATTTAGCTCGTCGAGAGAATAAATGTATCATCATGTCTTCACATGACTTAGAGCTTTCTTTACAGCTGTCGGACAAGTTATTTTTGATATCTAAGGGTTCACCTGTAGTATTTGGTGCTACAGAGACTCTAGTTTTAGAGGGTAAGCTAAATAACATCTTCGGAAGTGACAACCACTCTATAGAATTTGACCAGGAGATAGGTATGTTTAAAAGTAGAAACTCTAACAGCAGGAAGGTAAAAACTAGCGGAGAAGAAGTTCCTCACTTTTGGTTACGCAATGCCTTACTAAGGAATGGGTATCTCCCTTGTAATGAGGATTGTGATATAGAGATAGTGGCTAAAAGTACTAAGGAGTTTGTGATTAATGGGAAAGAGTATGCTACTATTGAGGAAGTGATTTTAGCTTGTAGCTTATAGCTTATAGCTTGTAGGGCGCAAAGCGTGGAAAGATAACTAGACAGAGTTTAATTTACACTCCCGGAAAGATTGCTGGCGGGTCAAAGGGGTCAAAGGGGTCAAAGAGG
>JAWXTP010000119.1:0-9417 GCA_044433415.1 Rikenellaceae bacterium | reverse complement strand
AAATTTTTATCGCTTAGGCGGAATAAATTTGAGCTTGGCTCCGATTTGTTTCGCCTTTTTTTATGTCCTTATAGTTCCTTGACCTCAATTCAGTTGCATTTGCAGGTTGAATTCAGCATATGATAAAATTTTATGTTGTTTTAATCGGCACACTCTATTTGTTTTGTTGTTTGTGGGTATAGAGTGTTATATAGATGGGATTTTATCACTTAAATCTAAAAAAATATTTTTTATCAATCATGATATATTTTGCTCTCGTTTGTACTCTATACTTACATGGTTTCCTGAGTATACTCATTACGAGGCGATTGAGTAATAAGGCGGTTTAAGTTGGTTATAGAGGAGAGGTTAGAACTATCTAAAAGTTGCATCTCTCCTCTAATTTTTATAATTTTGTAATAACAGACAGTTAAAAACTATAATATATATGATACCAATGACTACAATATCAACATACGTTAAACCAATCTTTTACACAGCACTATTACTCACACTAATAGGGTGTAGAACGATTTCAACTACAGATCAAAGGTGCGAAGAATCACCTCACGACATTGAGGCTTCTACAGTATGGGAGAAGATAACCAATAACAACTCCAACAAACAGCTATATAAGGCTATCCTTGTTGACACAACAACAATAATCACTAATAGGATGTTTGGTAGTTGCGATAGCTTAGGTACAATTTCTATTCCAAATTCTGTGAAAGTAATTGGACAAGGCGCATTTGCAAAGAGTCAGTTGGTTGAAAGATATAAAGAAATTGTAAAGTATAAATAAAAGAAATGTTTATGAAAAATAATATAGTATTTTTTACAGGTGCAGGAATGAGTCGTGAGAGTGGACTCCCAACATTTAGAGGCGAGGGTGGTATTTGGAATGAGATGGATGCTGCTAAGGTTGCTTCAAAGGCTGCATGGTATTCTGGTCGCTACAGCAACTGTAAAGAGAGACGACAAGCGGTCTTAGACTTTATAAATCCCATTAGACGTGCAGTCATCGAACATGAACCTAATGAGGGGCATCATCTTATTGCTTCACTAGAAGAGAAATTTAATGTAACGGTTATCACACAAAATGGCGATGACTATCATACTCGTGCAGGGTCAACAAATGTGATTTACCTACACGGTGAGGCACTAAAAAACTCATCAACAATCCGTCCATACAAATCGTTTGATATTGACCTTAACAATCCCGACATAAAAATTGGTGATAAAGCCGTCGATGGCTCACAAATACGCCCTTACGTCATCTTCTTTGACGAAGATCTAGAGATGACACTATGGAAGAAAGCGGTACAGGCTGCAAAAACAGCCGACTACTTTGTTGTAATCGGCTGCTCACTTGTTGTTTTCCCTGCGGTGGACTTATTGAAACTTATCCCAGTAGAGTGTAAATGTTACGTTATCAACCCCGATGATGTAGAGATGCTAGAAGGAGTAAATTGCTCATTCACACATCTAAGATGTGGTGCCTCGGAGGGGATGAAAGAGATTACAGATAGTTTAAGTCACCTATAAATTTACACCTTAAATTTAATTACATTACAAAAACCAACCATTTTTGGCATCATTACTACGAAAAGTGTAAAACACAGCTATTAAGGTCAATGCCCTAAAAAACAAATACGATCATCTACAATCACTTACAGGCTTTAAAACTTTTTGAAAAAAGTGAACAAAAACTCGCCTTCAGTTGCTCTTCGAGACAACTGAGCGCACAATTTTTACAAAATTGTGGGCAATTACTGTAAACCTCAGTTTACGGTAATTGCCTATTAAAAGGTTCCTTAATCTATTTATTTCTTGTTATAATTATCTTTTATTACACTCCTCAAATATCATTTTTTATATTTTACAATACGATTACAGAACTTCTATTGTTAGTAGTTTTAACAACTTTGATCTGGGTAGTTATCCTCTCTGTCATTTCTGCAACATGAGATATTACACCTATTTTTCTGCCTTGCGTTTGAAGACGTTCTAATACATCCATAGCCATACGCAAAGTTTCAGCATCTAAAGTCCCAAAACCCTCGTCTATAAATAGTGACTCTATACGCATACGGTTAGAAGATAGCGACGATAAGCCTAATGCCAATGCTAAGGATATCAAAAATGATTCACCGCCTGACAAGGAGTGTACAGACCTAATCTCTGATAACATATCTAAATCCCTTACTTGTAAAGATAGCGACTCTGTAGATACACGCTCTAGTAAGTAACGGTCAGATATCTCACTTAAGTGTTTATTAGCATAGTCAAGTAACACATCGAGAGTGTAACCCTGAGCCATAGTCTTAAATTTACCTCCATCAGCAGAACCAAATAGCTCATTTAACTTTTGCCAACTATTGGCTATTTCACCCTTTTCTGTAAGCTCTTTTTCAAAAGCCTCTATCTTCTTCTTTCCACTGTTATGAGAACTTATAAGCACACTTATATCTGTTATACGTTCTTTCTGTTCTACTATAGAAGCAGATGCAGAAATCATCTCAGAAGTTAATAGTTCTTTTGTTTCTTCGTCTGTAGGCTTTACCTCATTTTGCTGATGTTCAAGATGGTTCTTTTCGCGTTCTTCTAATGTTGTTTTAGTGGTTAGCACCTTAGATTTTAATAAATCTAAGGCTTTTCTCTCAGAAGTTAACCACTCACTACTATTAGCAAGTAATTCAGCCAATTGCGCTTCGTCGAGGTAATCTTGTCGTGCTGTTAACCAAGCTATAACTTTATTGCTTAAGATAGACTTTTCATTTTCTGCCTTAGTAATATTGATATTTAATTGAGCTATAGCACCTTCCTTTTCTTTTATAGATTCATTTAGTTTATTAAAAACCTGCATCTTAGCTTCATAGACTGAACTTGCTTTATTAATTTCAGAAAGATGGTTCTTCTCAACAACCGACACCTCAACACCCTCAAATAAAACAGAGCGATTTGTCTTTAGTGTCTCTAGTTCCCTACTAATATCGTTATACTTGATTTGTGTATTACTCACTAATAGTTCTATTTCTTCTAGCTTACTCTTTGCTGTCTTTAACTCCTGCTCTTTTAGCGAAAGAGAGTTAGTTACTATTACTTGCTGAGCTTCTTTATCTTTCCAATCTGTAGCCTTAGATTTTATATGGACTGAAAGTGTACCAGCCTTAAAAGAAACTTTCCAATCAGGAATATTAGTAAGCAATTCATCTATATTCGTCATTAACACCGTTTGTTGTTTTTCGTAACCTGCAACAAGAGATGTAAGCGATATCACCTCACTTTCTCGGTTTTTAATATTAGTTTCTATACGCTCAATTTCTGTAGCTATAGACTGCTTTGATTCTTCAAGCTCCTTTTCTGCAAGAGTATCCACAGGCTCATTACTAATAGGATGGTGCGTACTACCACATACAGGACACGGCTCACCTAATATAAGACGTGAACGTAGAGAGGCTATCTCTGTAGGTAGTATAGTATTTAAGCGGTCAGCTTCTAGTTTCTGCTTTTCTAGGTTTACTCTATCAGTTGATAATAGTTTTTGTATTTTAACTATTTGCTTACCGTTACTTAACGTTTGTTTGATAACATTTTCAGCATCTTTTATATAACTAATAATTAAGTCGTATTTAGGTATAATAGAGCTATAGATAGCATTCGTTTCAAACCACCCAGAAAAAGTATTTAATGACAACTGATTTTGTTCTATCTCTTGTGTTATCTTGGTAATATTTGAAATTACAAGAGTTTTCTGTTTCTGGGTCTTAGTGAGTTCTTTATCAACTTCTAACAAGTTACTCTTAGCGCCATCTATCTGAACATCTAATTTACGAGCTTCAATAACTTGGGATTGAACACTATCCCACTGTTCTTTTATTTGCTTCTGTGCATTATTAAGATTGTCTACTTCTATTTGTAAACTTGTTAAGTTGGCTTTCCCCTTTTCTAAAAACTCCTGCTCTGATTTTAACAATACTTGATTTTGCTCTAGTTGAACACGTGTAGACTCTAAGGATTTAAAATCATCTCTTATTTCTTGTACGCTATCAAGGAGTGCAAGGTATTCAAATCTTGGCTTTGCATTTACTAGTATTTCATTATTACTATCAAGTTGATTTTTAGCTAAGGATATATTTTGAAGTAAGACCTCTTCCACGTCTAACCATTTTATCTTTTCATTCTGTAGATTATAACGTTGTTCTAGCTCTTTAACCTTTGTATTTGCCCCCTCTAGCTCTGCACTAAGCTCTGTTAACTGTTCGTCAGACAAAAGTTCTACACCGTCAATATTACGTCGCACCGCATCATATTCAGATTTTGCGATTCCTGCTTTCTCATAAATTCTAGACGAAATTTTAGAATATATATCTGTACCTGTTAGTTTTTCAAGCAAATCAGCTTTCTCTTTTTTGTCTGCTTTAAGGAAGGTTGCAAAATCACCTTGTGCTAATAGCACGGCACGAGTAAACTGGTCAAAACTTAAACCTATCAACTCCTTAATCTTAACAAGCAATTCTTTCTTGCCGCCTTGTTGCGATTCTCCTGTTGTGAGGTTATCTAGTTTTATCATCCAATCCTGTAGCGATCCACTAGCCTTATCTCTTGCACGGCGTACACTCCAACGAGAGCGATATTTCTCATCTGAAAGAGAGACAAAATCTACTTCTGCATATCCAAAACCCGTTCCACGTCTTAGGATATTACGGCTATCACTAAGAGCTACAGTTATATCTTTTACGTCTATGATATTATCTCTTTCCACCTTATTAATACGAGGTGTATTATTAAACAATGCTAGACATACAGCATCAAGGATAGTAGATTTCCCTGAACCTGTACATCCTGTTATTGCAAAGATACCTGCTGACTTTAAAGGCTCTGCCGTAAAGTCTATCTCAAACTCACCCTCTAATGAAGCAAGATTGCATCCTCTTATAGCTAATATCTTCATTGTTGCACCTCCTCAATAACACTATTCAACATTGTTTTCATATTTTGTGGCATATCATCACCTCCAAACTTACGTTTAAAGATATCAGTAGCGATATACAAAGGATCTATCTCTTGTAATTCTTCATAAGTCATAATCTTACGTTGTTCGTCTGAGGACTTCTGTATAACAGCTTCTAAACGTGCAAGTCTTACAGCCTTTGTTTCTAGGGCTGCTTCTATATCACGTCTTAAGGTAGGTTCTGGTTCAGAAATAGCAACTTTAACCTCCAAAAATGGCGATGTGTTATCTATCTCACCATCGGGAAGTTCAGCAATTGCAGCTAACACCTCTTTTAAAGGTTTAGGCTCAGAAGGTACAGTAAGTAACTTCACAGGAGCTTCAAAAACCAAACGCTCTATCTCTGTGTTCTCACCAATAGTTACTAAGGTTACTCCTTGCTTATTGTTCTTCTCAGCAAAAGACATAGGTAAAGGAGCTCCTGAATAACGAACATTCTCCCTACCCGACACTCGTTGTGCTCTATGTAAGTGTCCTAGTGCTGTATAGCAAACACCACCATCAAAAGCCTCTGGAGATATAGCTTCTAGACCTCCAATTATAGTACGTTCGCTTTTATCTCTCTCAGAAATCTCCGAACCTGTAGCTTGTAGGTGTCCCATAGCAACAATAGGACTAAAATCTTGGTTTTTTGCTCGTGTTATTAACTCACTATACAGTCTTTGTACTCCTTCGGCATAAGTTGAAGAACCAGGATAATCTCCTTGTCTAAGGTAAGGTACAGCAAGACAAACCCCTCCTTTATCAAGAGGAATAATAAGGTTGTCATAATCTATCTCACCTTCTATATTTCTACGGACGACACCACGAACAGTCACATTCATAGCTTCTAAAAGAGGGTTAGGCGCTTCTAGGCGCGCTGCTGAGTCATGGTTACCTGCTATTATTACTATCTGCAAATTAGGATTCTCAGCTGTTATATCTCTTAGGAAAGTATAATACATCTTTTGAGCATCAGCAGAGGGGTTTTGCGTATCAAACACATCACCAGAAATTAATAGTAGGTCTATTTCATGTTCTTTAACCTGCTCACGCAACCAAGCGAGAAACAGTCCATGTTCCTGCTTACGCTCATACTCATAAAAAGTTTGTCCCAAATGCCAATCAGCAGTATGCAATAACCTCATACACAATAATTTATAAAATTACACTACAATATCCTAATCCTGTAGCACTTCTATTTCGAAGCCTAACTGTTTTATCACTTTAAAGACATCTTCTTTAGGCACATTACCTTGAACTTCAATAATGCCTCCTGCTAAATTTATGCTTACCAAAGTAACATTAGCAAGTCCATTAATAGCTTTTTCTGCATTTGCTTTACAGTGATTACAGCGCATACCCTGTACTTTGAACCTTTGCACTTTTGCTTCATCGTAATCATGCGTGTGACCTCCGTGACGAAGTTTATTGATATAGGCATTAATCAATAGGGCAACAAATAAAACAGTAGATGCTATCTGCCACCACTTTGCTCCACAATTATGAATATCCGCATTAGCGCTTGACAGAGTTGACGTAAACCACTCTACAGGCAAGACAAAGTCTATAAACACAGCAAAGACTATTGCCCCTATAATTATACTTAGAAGATACAAAACAGTAGTTTTAAGCCCTAGCACCTTACGCACTACAGCAAGTGTAGCCACATTTGTTGCAGGGCCTGCCATAAGGAATACTAAAGCTGCCCCTGGTGATATTCCTTTCATAAGTAGCGATAAAGCAATAGGAATAGACCCTGTAGAGCATATATACATAGGGATAGATAGTAAAAGAACTACTAGGATATTTAAAACATAGTAATCACTAAATAGCTCAAAGACACTACTAGGCACAAATACAGTAATTGCTGCTGCAACGACAAGACCTATAGAAAGCCATTTACCTAAGTCTTGTAACATATCTACAAAACCATATTTAAAGACATCAATAAAAGTAAGTTTTTTAGTTGGGTTATATTGACAATTTTGATTTACTGTATCATTCTGTTGTTTAGCCGCTGAGAATTTATCGACTAAAGAGCCTCCGAAAAGACCTACAACCAAAGCTACTATTGGTCTTACAATTGCAAAGGGCAATCCAAACACTCCATAGGTTGCGAAAATTGAGTCTACACCTGTTTGTGGTGTAGCTATCAGAAAGGAAACTGTAGCACCATCCGAAGCGCCTTCTTTTTTAAGGGACATAGCTGTAGGTATCACCCCACAAGAACAAAGAGGAAGGGGGATACCAAAAATCGCGGATAAGAAAACCGACTTAAAGCCTGGTTTTGAAAGATATTTACTAAAAGCTGATTTAGGCACATACACATGTAGTAAACCAGTAACAAAAAAGCCTAGCAATAAGTAAGGCGACATTGCATTAAGGATATTCAAGAGTTCGATAAAATATTTCATAACATTCATAAGTATTTAAGATAATTTCTCCAAATACAAAGATAGTTATTTTATGTATTCATTATACATTTTTCAGTAAATATATCCTTTAAAAATTCAAATACTCTTGTAATTTTGCCTTATAAGAATCCCCTATAGGAATAGCATCATTACCAAACAGTATACGATTACGCTCTATTACAGCGATTTTGTCTTTTCGAACTATAAAAGAACGATGTACTCTAAGAAAGTCATTCATAGGAAGTAGCTCTTCAGCTCTTTTTATGTTCATAAGTGAAAGTATGGGTTTAGGTTCGCCCTCAACGACGAATTTCACATAATCTTTCAACCCCTCAACATATAATAATTTATCTAGTTCTATTCTCAGCAGTTTATAATTAGACTTAACATATATGCTATCTTTTTTCTCTAATTCTTTTTCGCTATTATGACTAGCTTTATCTTTGAGTTCAAACCATTCTAAGGCGCGTCCTGCTGAACCTATAAAATCCGTATAGGAAATAGGTTTCACCAGGTAGTCAATAGCGTTAACCTTATAACCATCAAGAGCATATTCATTAAAGGCTGTAGTAAAGACGATACGAGTTTCAGGTCTAACCATACGGCTAAACTCTAATCCATTAAGTGTAGGCATCTGTATATCTAAGAATAGCAAATCTGCTTCACGAAGTTTTTCGCTATTCATAGCTTCTACAGCGCTTGAAAAGACTTCAAGCAGTTCTAAATATGGAGTTTTAACAACATAGCTTTCTATAAGCATAGCAGCTAGGGGTTCATCATCTATAACTATACACTTTAACTTCAACATAGCACACAAAAATTAAGAATTTGTTTTAATTACCAACTCACTTTTATAAATCTGAGCATCTTCATCTATATTCCAAGTATAAGCATTTTCGTATTGTAAATCCAAGCGTTTACGTACTTGCTCTAATCCTATACCGTGACCACTTTTATCATTTTCTGATTTCGCATGATTTCTATTTGTAATAGACAGTATAACCTCACCAGTCTCTACTTTATCTGCAAAATTTATAGTTATAAAGCTATCTTCTCCTGCACATACACCATGTTTAAAAGCATTTTCTATTAAAGAAATAAAAATCAGGGGTGCTATTTGTGTAGAGGTATGAGGTTTCACATCAAAATCCACTGTAAGTTTCACTTTAGGGTTTAATCTTATACGCATCAGCTCTATATAATTCTCCAAAAACTCCACTTCCTTAAGTATAGAAACTCTATTACCACAATTATCATAAAGGACATATTGCAAAAGTCTACTCAACTCCTTTATCGCCTTCTGTGCTCTCTCAGTATCTATAACAGTAAGGGAATAGATATTATTCAAAGTATTTAATAGGAAGTGAGGGTTAATTTGACTTCTTAGGTTTGCCAATTCAGCCTCTACTCTAGCATTCTCCGCTTCTTTCAGGGCTTCTTCACTCTCTTGAAGTCTAGTAACAAGTTTCACTGCCGTAACAAGACCAACCATCAGTGCACAATTCACAACATCATACACATAAAACATAGCATTTATAGGACGTTGTGGAATTGAAGAGTCTGGTCTAAAAACAGTCAATATCTCACTTTCGCGAACTATACTAGCAAGAAAAACTAGACTCAAAATTATCAAGCTATTTACAATTATAAACCCAAGTCTCTTATCATTAAACAGCAGTTTAGGTATTACCAGCACATAGTTAATGATATATAAAAATAGCAAGGGCACAATGCGAATAATAAACATTATATAATCGAAAGTACTTGCATTTGAATTAACACTCAAGAACAAAGTCACACAAAGGACAACACCCCAACCTACAAGTTGGAGTGCCACCATTTTATCTTTATTTTTATTTAATATCCACATATACGCAAAGATAATAAATTATTTTAATATAGTCCTACAAACCTGCATAGGTCTTACAATATTTTAACCATATTTAGACCTGCATAGTTGGCAGGAATATATATTACAATATTTTGACCATATTTAGACCTGCATAGCTGGCAGGAAACGGACTGTCC
>JAWXTP010000118.1:0-9474 GCA_044433415.1 Rikenellaceae bacterium | reverse complement strand
ATAAAACCCAATTATTAAAAGTTCCTATACAACAAGAGGGTAACAGTACATTTAGCCACCCTCTTTTGCCGAAACAACCGAAACCAGAATTTACGCCATATATCTTTTCTCGAGAGCAAATTGCAGCCATATTCACTGCAGCGGATGAATACTGACTCTATGACATACGTATGGGAACTGCTCTTATATCAATGCCAACTCTGCTTCGCCTTTTATACAGTACAGGTATGCGTATATAAGAGGCTTTGTCTATAAGGAACAAACACGTGCATATGGATGATGGGTATATCCTATTGAAGAATACCAAGAAAGATAGTGAACGTATTGTACAACTCTGCGATTCTATGAAGGCAGTGCTCGTTACATATATGGGTGGCAATATGTGCATATCTTTTAGTTGCATATCTTAAAACTATACACAAAAGCAAGCTATCTGTTTACGAAATTATGCAGATAATAAGCGTGTCGGCTATAGACAAAACCCCGATAGGTAAGCTTATCACAGAAACCAAAACTATTTCAAATCAAAACATCAATGAACATTGTCCGTCGTTATTCGACGATTTATAAAAAAATATTAACGCACCAGTAGTATAAGGTAATTCTAAATTATTTATTTTGAAGGGCGTCATCATTAGGCTAAAGAGTAAACTGTTTGTCGTTATTCTGACAATACCTAAAAACATATATTAACCTAACTCTAGCGGTAAAAATGATTAAAGTGAAGCCTAGTCAGTAGTAGACAACTTTCTTTAGTACTGTCTACTTCTGACTACACCTTACTTTAATTAACTAAAACATTTCTACTTTTAGAAATGGTAAACATTCAAAGTAATGTCAAATTTCACCACCGCCTAATGCTCGGTAAAGATTTATTACTCCTTGGATTTGATTAAATTTCACAGCTGTATATGCGAGTTCTATTTGTAATAGAGACAATTGCGCCGTCAATACTTCAAGTGCAGTACTACTACCATATTTCATAAGTAATTCTGTTTTTGTTACAGTTTTCTCCAATAACTCAATTTGTGTAGCACCATAACCTAATCTCTCTCGTGCACTTTGTAACACACTGATAGCATTGTTTACTTCAACTCCTGCATCAAGTATTGTTTGCTTAAATTGCAATAGAGCTTGTTCTTGTTGTGATTCACTAATTTGCACCTGTGCTTTAAGAGTCCCTCTGCTAAATATAGGCTGTACAATTGAAGCAGCTAAACTATATAACATATCACCAGGATTTACTATTACCCCTGAATTATTAGTGTAACCAACAGAACCACTAAGTGTTAACGTTGGATATAGTGATGAGCGAGCCTCAGCAGTAGCATAGAACGTTTGTGCTAAATAGCTTTCTGCCATACGTATATCGGGTCTATTGCTAAGTAGTTGAATAGGTAATCCTACAGAAATCTTTTTAGGAAACTCTACATTATCTATCGTACCTCTTTCGATATTTTCTGTTGGCAAAGCTAGAAGTTGAGAAATACTATTTTCTAATGCTGCAATCTGTTCTTTAATAGTTACTATTTGCGAACTTAGTGCAACACTACTAGCTTTAGATTGTAGAACTGAGGTTTCATTGATACGTCCTGCACTTTTCAAAGCCTCCATGACACGCATATTGCTATTCCAATTTTCCTGAGTTTCTTCACTAATCCTAAGTTGTTCATCAAGCATCAGAAGAGAGTAGTAACTCTCTGCAATTGTTGCTATAAGTTGAGTTTTAACTACTTGGCGATATGCTACACTTTGCTCCAACAAGGTTTTTGATTGTTCCTTTGCATTACGTAAACGACCAAATAGGTCTATTTCCCATGATGAACTAAGTGATACGTTATAGATCTTAGTCGTAGTTTCATTAAACGAAGAAATAGTCCCTTGAGGCTCTAAGCTAAGTGAAGGAAGAAAGGCTTTACGCGCTGTACTTAGTGCTATTTGAGCCTGTTCTACATTAAGTTGAGCAATCTTCAAATCGCTGTTTTGTTCCAGTCCCTGACTTATAAGCTCTTGTAGGTAGGTGTCCGTAAACAGTTCTTGCCAACTTAGAGTAGCAAGAGATGTGGTATCTGATGTTGCTTCTATATAGGTGTAAAGTTCATCTACTAACTCTTTTTCTGTGCTTTTCTGGAAAGTGGCGTACGTACCGCATCCAGACATAGAAAGAGCTAACAATATAGAATAAACAACGTATTTTTTGTTTGTCTTCATAATCTTCTACTTTTTAGTTATTATACGTTTCGGAATCAATCGCTCTTCAATATTCTGGAATATTACAAAGAGTGCAGGTACTATAAATACCAATGAAATAGTACCTATCAACATACCGCCTACTACTCCCACTCCTAACGAGATATTTCCATTGGCACCTACTCCTGTAGCGAATACTAGAGGCAACATGCCAATAATAAGAGTAAGCGAGGTCATAAGTATAGGGCGAAGCCTTACTTTAGCTGCCTGAATAGCTGCTTGTGAGATAGTCAACCCTTGACGACGGCGCTCAGAAGCATATTCAGTTAAAAGGATAGCGGTTTTGGCAAGTAAACCAATAAGCATAATAAGTCCTGTTTGCATATAGATATCATTAGTTAGCCCAAATATATTAGCAAATAAAAAACTTCCAAATAAACCAAATGGTATAGAGAGGATTACTGCTAAAGGAATAAATATTGATTCATAAAGTGCGCATAGGATAAGATATACAAATGCGATACAGATAGCGTAAATTATAACAGAAGAACCTGTTGCCCCTGACTCTTCTCGTGTAAGACCACCAAACTCATATCCATAACCTACAGGTAGAGTTTCACGAGCCACTTCTTCTACAGCTGCAATAGCTTGACCAGAACTATAACCATCCGCAGGTGTACCATTTACTGATATAGAAGGGAATAGATTATAACGATAAAGAGCTTGAGCACCATAAATTTTTTCAAGTTTAACATACTGACTAATTGGAGACATGTTGCCACTAGAATTGCGTACATACATGTTTTCTAAAGACTTTAAATCTATACGTCTGTCTATCGAGGCTTGCATCACAACACGATATAGTTTAGAAAATTTATTCATATTTGAAGAGTAAGAACCACCTATATATCCAGATATTGTACTTAAAACATCATCTGGTGATACTCCATTACGTTCACACATAGCTGCATCTACATCTACAAGGTACTGAGGAAAAGCAATACTAAAGGTAGTTTGAGCACGTGCAATTTCATCACGCTCTGAAAGTGCATTAATGAAATTATTTGCATATAAAGTTAAATCTTCTACAGTGCCACCTTTACGGTCTTGGACGTGAACTTCAAAACCATTACTCATACCAAAACCCGTAATCATAGGAGGTGCTATGACAATAATCTGAGCAGAAGTGATATTAGCTGTAAGTGCGTAAATTTTTGCTGTCACGGCATCAACACTTTGTTCCTTATCTGGTCTTTTGTCCCAATTCTTTAATTTAATAATAAACATACCATTATTAGACCCTTGAGAAGCAAGCATACTTACGCCTATAACTTTTGAGTATATTTGAATTTCATCTAAATCCTTAATACACGCTTCAATTTCATTCATTACTTTTGTAGTCTCAGCGTGACTATATCCAGGAGGCGTTTGAACCATGACAAAACAAATGCCTGTATCCTCATTAGGCACTAGTGAAGTTCTAGTCGTAGTCATAAAATAAAAAAGACCAGCACAAGCTACTAATACAAGAACAAAAGAAAAGTTTTTGTATTTCAAGAAAAAGAAAACTTGATTTTTATATTTATTTACGATACCATTAAAGGCTTCATCAAAAGCTACATGGAAACGATAAGAGAAATTAGCTTTTTCACCACTTGCCACATCTCTGTGAGGTGTCATAATTAGGGCACATAAAGCGGGAGAAAGAGTTAAGGCGTTAACCGTAGATATTGCTACTGCAATTGCCATTGTTACACCAAATTGAGTATAGAAAGTACCTGTAGTTCCACTCATAAAACAAACGGGTATAAATACCGCCATAAATACTATAGTAGTTGTAACAAGAGCGGAAGTAATACCACCCATTGCATCAACTGTCGCTTCATAAGCAGAACGATAACCACTATCAAATTTACTTTGTACTGCTTCGACCACTACAATAGCATCATCTACCACCGTACCTATTACTAATACCAGAGCAAATAGAGTTAATAAGTTGATACTAAAGCCAAAAGCATAAAGTAGAGCAAAAGTTCCAATAAGCGATACAACGATTGAAACTGATGGAATGATGGTAGAACGGAAGTTTTGTAAGAATATATATACTACTAATATAACCAATAAAATTGCTTCTAAAAGAGTCCATATAACATTCTTAATAGATGCATCAAGAAAATCTTTTGTACTCATTAAATCCACAATTTCAAGTCCTTTAGGTAAGTCTGCACGTATCTCCTCAATAACTGCATCTATTTCCTTAATCACCTCGTTAGCATTAGATCCCGAAGTCTGTGATATACTACAAGAACGACCATTTTTACCGTTAGTAGTACTGAAAATAGCATACTCTTTTAGTCCTAATTCTACTTTGGCAACATCTTTTAATCTTAATACCTCACCATTAGAAAGAGATTTAACTGTAATATTCTCAAAGTTTATTTCTTCTGACAGTCTACCCTTGTATTTTAATTCATATTGAAAAGTGGCATCCGAGTTATAACCTAAAGTACCAGTAGGGTATTCTACATTTTGTTTATCTAACAAAGCAGTTATGTCTGAGGGCATTAAATCGTATTGTGCCATTTTAATAGGGTCTAACCAAATACGTAAAGCATATTCAGCTCCCATAACATCTACATCACCAACTCCTGTAACACGGGATATGCGGGGTTCTACATTTATTTTCATGTAGTTAGTAATGAAAGTATCGTCAAAACTATTATCAGGACTATATACAGAAATCATCTTTAAGTTACTAGACTGACGTTTCTTAACTGTCACTCCTGACTTTGTGACTTCGGCAGGCAAAAGACCTTCTGCTGAGGCTATCCTTGTTTGTACATTCACAGTAGCCATGTCAGGGTCAGTGCCTTGACGGAAATAAACACTTATGCTTGCTGAACCAGTACTTGTAGCTGTAGAGGTCATATATAGCATATCCTCTACACCATTTATAGCTTCTTCTAACGGAACTAGCACACTTTTTTGTACCGTTTCAGCACTAGCACCCGTATACGATGCAGAAACACTAATAGTAGGTGGCGCAATCTCTGGGTATTGCTCTATAGGAAGCATATTTAAACCTATGACCCCTAAAAATACTATCATGACAGATATAACACCTGACAGTATGGGTCTATCTATAAATCTTTTAATATTCATAATCCTCTAATTTTGAGCTTTAATAACTGTTCCTTCGCGCATAAGACCTGCACCTTCAGCAAGTATTTCCTCAGACTCTTTAAGTCCACCAGTTACGATATATTCGTTCCCATTATCTTCTGGTATCACTTCAATTTCAGCAGAAGCAGCCTTGCCTTCTATTACTTTAAATACAAAGATTTTATTTTGAATTTCGTATGTTGCAACTTTAGGGATAACAATAACATCTTCATAAAGAGTAGTAATTGAAAGTGCACCATTACCACCATCTCTAAGCATTTGTTCTGGGTTGTCAAATATTGCTCTCAGTCCAACTGAGCCTGTAGATGCATCAATAATACCACTAATAGCATCAACCTCACCTTTGTAAGCATAGGTACTTCCATTATTAAGAATCAGGCTCACATCATCCATATCTTTGATAAGACTATTCGTTGAACCACTTTGCTCTATCATATTTAAAAGTGCTGATTCTGAAATTGAAAAATAAGCATACATCTTATCATTGTTAGAGACACTAACTAAAGGATTCTCTATAGACGAACTTACAAGAGCTCCCACTCTATAATTTATCATACCTGCAACACCATCTACAGGGCTCTTTACAATAGTGTAAGATAAGTTGTTAAGTGCATTTTTCTCTTCGGCTTTGGCCATTTCTAAAGAAGCCTTAGCTGATAGTAGGGTATTCTGTAGAGTTTGAAACTCTATATTAGAAATCACCTCTTCCTTTAAAAGTGACTCTGCACTTTCGGCGTTTAATTTAGCAGTTGCTACTGCTGCTGTAGAACTCGAAACATTAGCTTTAGCAACTTCTACAGCTGTGATATATGGCACTTGGTCGATTATAAAAAGTGTTTGTCCCTTAGATATTTTCGCTCCTTCACTAATTGCAATTTTAGTGATAACGCCTGAGACTTGAGGACGGATGTCAACAAATTGCTCACCTCTAATTGAAGCGGTATAGAGCGTATTTACTGATGCGTTACTCTTCTTAGTCACAAGGGTTTTGTAACTCTTTTGCGTTTGTGTAGGTATATTCTCTTTGCATGAGGTTGTTAATACTACCGATGCAAAAAATACCACTACGAAAACAAGATTTGATTTTTTCATTTTGGAATTTGTTTTATTAATTAAAATTTAACTTTTCTCACAAAGGTAATTTACTAGAAAACAACCCACAAGAGAGTGTATACATACAACATATTTCAGAGGATATATTTCTTAACTAATGTTAATATACTGTAAATCAGTAGATTAGTATAGTTTTATGTTTGGTGATTAATAACATATTTTGGGGGATATAAAACATGTAATTTATTTTGTAGATAACTCGATAAGTTTTACCTTTGCAACATGATTGATAATGAAAAAAAAGTATTAAGAATAATGGATTGGGGCATATATCTAATATTTGTTCCAGTTATTTGTGTATTAATACCTACTAGCAAAATCATCGAAAAAGATCCTTATTTCTTTTTTTTGATGATGTTATATATGGTTTTGATACACTTTGTTAATAGACGTTATAACTTTGTTACCTATCTGTTTAGACATAAGTATAAGAAAGCAATATTTGTAGCCTTATTGATAGCAGTTTTAACCTATATTTTCTCTCTAATCAGAGTTAATGACTTACGAGAAGCTGACGATTACTTGCCTGTAGAGATGGTGACTAAAGTACGCCATCAAGTACTTTACATTTTGTGTTTTATAGACTTAAGTCTTACTGTGATGCTTTCACTCTTAATTGAGTTATTTAGACATAAAATAGAACGACAAGATATAGAAGCTGAGAAAGGCAAGGCTGAACTTGCTATGTATAAGTCTCAGATTAATCCACATTTTATGTTCAATACTCTTAATACTATATATACGCTTAATTTTACAGGTTCTGACAAAACAGGTAAGGTGATAATGAAATTTTCAAATATTGTAAAATACATCTATCAAAATACTGATAAAGAGATGATTATGGTATGTGAAGAGGTGGAGTATTTACAAGAATTAATAGATTTACACTCCTTACGCCTAAGCGAACTTACAAGGGTGAATTTTGTGATCGACATTGACGATAATAGCCAATACATACCTTCAATGATATTCATTACTTTTGTGGAAAACCTATTTAAATACGGAGTATCCTCAGTTGAGAGTTCGGATATAGAAATTTATTTACAGCTTAAAAATAAGAAGCTAACATTTACAACACAGAATACTATTTTCTCTTCGTCAGAAGATTCAACAGGTATAGGTATAGAAAATTGTCGAAAAAGATTATCATTGCTTTACCCCTCACGTTACACTCTAGACTGTCATGAAGAAGGTAATATTTATAAAACAACACTTAATATTGAATTATGAGATGCATAGCCATAGATGATGAACCTTTAGCTTTATCGCTTATATCTGGGTATTTACAAAATCATCCAGATATAGAGCTATCAACCTATACAAATCCAATTTTGGGAATAAAAGCTGTAAAGGAACAAAAGCCTGACTTAGTATTGCTCGATATAGAGATGAAAGAGTATTCAGGTTTAGATTTAGCGCGAGAAATTCCCCAAGAATCACTTTTAGTATTTACTACAGCTCATGCCTCTTATGCTCTTGAGGGTTATGACCTTCGAGCTGTAGATTTTCTTCATAAACCTTTTTCATATGAAAGATTTGCCTCAGCTATAACTCGAGTAGAACAGATTGCAGCCATACATGCACGCGCTTTTAGTAGTGATAATATATCTAATGGATCAATAACGATTAAAGCTGATTATCAGAATGTAACAATAAATTATTCTGAGATAATTTATATAGAGGCATTAGCAAACTATGTAAAGGTACATTGCGAAAATAACCGTAGAGTAGTAACAAAGATGTGTATCAAGAACTTTATTGAACTATTACCACCATCGGAATTTATTCGTATGCACCGTTCTTTTGCTATATCAAAGTCGCATGTTGCATCATTTACTAAACAAGCTGTAAAGATGACAGGAGGTACAGAAAAAGCCTTGCCCGTAGGTAGAAATTACGCAGATGAGCTGTACACAGCTTTAATTAATTTATAATCTTAAAATGAGTAACAAAAAGGAAAACTCCCTTATATATGGAGGGGTTGCAAAGACATTAGTAACTTTTACTGTGCCTATACTGTTTGCATTATTTTTACAGGTAATGTATGGAGCAATAGATATGTTTATTGTTGGTAATTTTGCTCAAATCAATGATGTTTCGGCTGTATCTACAGGCAGTCAGCTGATAAACTTTCTAACATCTGTTTGTGCAGGATTTGCAATGGGGACAACAATTCTCATAGGTCAAAAAAAAGGGGAGAAAAAGGAAGAGGAAATAGGAGCAATAATTGTAAATTCTGTAGTGTTATTTTGTGGAATATCACTATTGGTAATGATAATTATGATTCTTTCTGGAGATATTATTGTTGCAGGTATGAATACTCCTGAGGTGGCGTTAAAACAAACAAAAGGATATATTTTCTATAGTGCAATAGGTGTACCTATGATTTTTGCATATAATGTGTTAGGTAGTATTTTTAGAGGACTTGGAGACTCTAAAACACCACTTCTAGCTGTAGCTATAGCCTGTGTTGCCAATATTATAGGTGATTTAGTATTAGTTGCTTATTTTGGTCTTGGCGCTTCAGGAGCTGCTATTGCAACCGTTTTAGCTCAAAGTATTAGTGTCATAATTTCTATATATATAATCCGTAAACGCTCACTGTTTAATTACCAAATTAATCTTCGTGCATTTAAATTAAATAAAGAATACATAAGACGTGTTATTATATTAGGTGTACCTGTAGCTCTTCAAAGTGGACTTACCGCTCTTTCATTTCTTTTTGTAATGTTAGTAGTAAATAAGTTTGGTGTAGTATTTTCCGCAGCAGTAGGAGTTACAGAAAAGTTAGTGAGCTCGATTATACTTATACCTATGGCATTTATGCAATCAATATCTGTATTTGTAGCTCAGAATTTTGGGGCGCAAGATTTCTATCGCACAAAACGAGGATTAAAGATTGGTATGGTAATTTGTATTACAGCAGGCTTTTTAATGGCGTATTTATCTTTCTTTTACGGTGATACATTGATAGGGATATTTAATCAA
>JAWXTP010000117.1:0-9488 GCA_044433415.1 Rikenellaceae bacterium | reverse complement strand
TTAAATAAATTAAATTACTTATATCATACAGTTGAAAAATTGTATTTCTAGCTGTATGAACTCTAATATTAAATGATTGAAATTATTGATATTTAGTAATTTAAAATGCTAGTTAATAAATGTATTATTGTAAAAATTCTTCCGACCAAGAATGCCCTATGACCCTCCAACAATCACGTCATTGCGGGCTTGATCCGCAACCTCATTCCTTATTCAAGATCGCTTGTCGCCTAATTCATCATTCTTTAGTCGCTTGTCGCTCATTGTCCTTTTGTCCCATGTCCCATTGTCCCGATGTCCCAATGTCCCATTTGTCCCAAAATAGGACAATAATAATTAATAACGACAAGCAGGATTCTTTTTTGGACTAAACATTTGATAACGAGACGATCTATTGTAGGGGCCGACCTTGTGTCTGCCCACACATAAGGCACTCCGTGCCGTCTGTATAATATTAACGTATTATATAAAATTTATTTTTTCATGTTAAATTTGGTTATTATAATATAATTTATAATTGTCCGATTTTGGGACAAAAGGGACATTGGGACAAAAGGGACAGATGGGACATGGGACAAAAGGACAATGAATGACAAGTGTGTAGGGATTGTATAATACTAACGTATTATAATGGCAGACACAAGGTCGGCCCCAACAATAGCCCATCATGTTATTTACCTTGGTTTCTGGTTTGGGAACATCTTTCCTCTCCTATTGATTAATAATCAATCACGACAAGCAACTAAATAATCGTTAAATATTTTACAACGCATTTTGTGAAAGACCAGAAAGATTGCTGTCTTGAAACTAAATGAAATGTTGTTTGTTTATAACTTGCTTTTTATTAAAAAAAGTAATATATTTGTAAATGTTGTAAAATAATAACAATAATCCAAGGTTTATAAATTTCTTTTATAACTTAAAGCTAAATAAAATGAATGAATATGAGAATAAATATTAAAACATCACCCTCAACCAAAATTATTCCATTTAACCACCAACATATGTTCACAGGTGTTATTCACAAGTGGTTTGGTCAGAATGATTTTCACTCTGCTGTTTCACTTTACTCTTTTTCATCTCTTATGGGTGGTGTACCTATGAATGGAGGGCTCATATTTAGAGAAGGAGCTCAATTTTTTATTACTTGTTGGGAAAAAGAACAGTCGTTAAAGTTGATTAAAGGTATTAGGCAAAATCCTGATATGTTTTGTGGTTTAAAAGTAGAAGAGATTATGATTTCTGAAACTCCAGATATGGGTACAAAAACACAATTTCAACTAGGTAGTCCTATATTTATCAAACGTACACTATTTGAAAATGAGAAGAAAAGTCTTCAATATTATTTCTATGATGATGATGAGTCCAGCGGTTTACTAGAAAAGACCCTTCGAACAAAAATGTCTCTTGCAAATATACCAGATGAGTTATTTACTATTAAGTTCGATACAAGTTATAAAAATAAAAAAACACGCAAAATTGATTATAAGAAAGGAAATAGTTTTATTACAATACGAGCAAGTATGTGTCCAGTAATAATTGAGGGTTCTACACTAATAAAAGAGTTTGCATGGTCAGTAGGTCTAGGTAATTCAACAGGAATTGGATTTGGTGCATTAAAATAAATATAATTATGGTTTATTTAGTTAAATATAGGGGCACTTTCGGTTTTATCAAACCATGGAGTGCGGTAAGAGATAGCGATATATTGAGTCAGCAGTTTCTAACGCCATCGATAGTTACAGGAATAGAGCGTAAATTATTTCCTGAACTATTAATAAATGACAAAGGAGAGATTGAAAATATTGTAGGTCATAGACTAAACTATAAAGCAGTAACAACTAGTCAAGAGCAGGTGCAGACAAGAGGATGGAACAAAGCTAAAGTAAAAGGGACCAAAAATATTGAATTTTATCGTTCGAACTCAATACTTAAAAGAGGAGTATTAATTGAACCTACTTTGTGGCTTGCTTTTAGAGAACAAGAATTGGCACAAAGAGCATCGGTACAACATATTTGTCTTTGCAGAAATGAAGATATTCTTTACCCAGAAGGAGATATTATTGCTGTTAGTAGTGAAGAATTTAATTCAAATGAAGAGTTTTTTGCTGGTTATGAACTAGTATTTGAGAGAAATGAAGAATCTTTTATTGTTGGTTATAATCGATTTAATAAAGGAGAACCAATGTATGGATATATACGAATAGTATAGGGACCTTCTAAAATGTGAATTATGGAGATAATTCTTCCTGAAATAAAAGCTAAATCGACTGAAAATAACAGTTCGCTATATGAGCATTTGTTTGCTGTTAGTAAAATGGCTGTAAAGATTGCATCGTCTATTGGTCTAGATACGCAGATCGCCTTTTACGGTGCTGTATTGCACGATATAGGTAAAGTGAACCCTATTTTTCAAAAAAGATTAAAAGCAAATAAGGCAACATCCCATGAGGTTTTTCGTCATGAACTTGCATCACTATTCTTTTTGTCTTTGTTTGATACAGATATTCATGGACAGCTAATAGAGATGGTAGTAGCTCATCATAAGTCTATTATAAACGATTCGAAAGGAAGAGGAATTCTTGATCTTTTAGAGAATAGTGATGAAGAAAAATTGCTAGAAACACATTTAAAAGATTGGAATGAGTGGTCGGCTTCGGCGTTAGTACTACTCTCATCTTTCGGAGTAATAACTCGTGATATTTCAAAGAATGAGGCACGTGATAATTTTTATATTGCGGTAGATTATTGTGATAGTGTTTTATCAGAACGCAGATATTCTCTTTGGCGAGCAGTTCTTATGTCAGCAGATTATTTTGCATCAGCTATGGCAGGTGAATATGACCTTTTTATTGATAATATATTTAAAAAACCTATTCTTGATTTCTATAATCGTTCAAATACTTTGTACCCATTATCGTTATTAGATGTTAAATCAGAATGTACACACACTTTAGTTATAGCGCCAACAGGAGCAGGTAAGACCGATTATTTGTTTCGACGATGTAAAGGTAGGGTTTTTTATACTTTGCCTTTTCAGGCTTCAATTAATGCAATGTATGAGCGTGTGAAAGGTGACTTAGCTTGTGATAATCCAAATTTAGATATTCGGATATTGCATGCAGCATCAAAAATAATATCAAACGGCACCAGTGTTTCTGAAAAAGTAATGCAGGATTTAGTCGGAAGTAGCGTAAAAATCTTAACACCATATCAATTGGCTGCTATTGCCTTTGGAAGTTTAGGTTACGAATCTATAATTGCTGACGTAATGGGGTGTGATATTATATTAGATGAGGTACATACTTACTCAAAGAGTTCTCAAGGAATAGTTCTTAAACTTATTGAGGTGTTATCATCACTTGGTTGTAATGTGCATATTGGAAGTGCTACTATACCTACAGTTCTGCAAGATAATATTATTAACATATTAGGTAGCAAAAAAGTACTTAAAGTGGTGCTATCTTCCGAGGAGCAATGTGCATTTGATAGACATGTAGTTCATAAATTAAACACATGGGTTGATTCTTTGTCAATAATAGATGAGGCAGTAGATAAAGGAGAAAAGGTGTTAGTTGTAGTTAATAGGGTAGAGGAGTCAATAGAACGTTATATTGAACTTGATCAATTATTTCCTACTACGCCAAAACTTCTGCTACACAGTAAATTTAAACGTGGAGATAGATTTAATAAGGAAAAAGATTTAATAAATAACATGAATAGAATGAGTGGAAGTTGTATAGTCGTATCTACTCAAGTGGTTGAAGTAAGTCTAGATATCAGTTTTGATATTATGATAACTTCGGCTGCACCTCTTGACTCAATGATTCAACGTTTCGGGCGAATTAATAGAAAACGGAGTTGTGAAACTATAGGTAAATTTAAACCTATATACATTATTGCACCGCCTGATGACGAAAAGAGTGTATTACCTTATGATTTTGACATTGTAACTGCAAGTTATAATATTATTCCAGATGGAAAGGTATTACATGAAAAGGATCTGCAGAGTATGATCGACACTGTTTATAGTGATATTGATATGGTATCGATTGAAACGCATTCTATATATAAGAGTGATAAAGGTTGGTCAATATCTCCTTTATGCCACTATTCAAAATCATTACTTGTCGATATGTTAGACATTGACTCTGTAAGCTGTATTTGTGAAAGTGACGAGGAGACATACATTGTAAGTTTGCCAGAGGAACGTGCTAAGATGGAAATATCTGTTAAATATTGGGTTGTTAAAGACTGTAATCAATTAGATTGTGGAACACATCCATTTGTAATTCCTGATAAATCTTATAGTTGTGAATTAGGATTGAGGCAGAGTTTAGTTAAGCAAGAAAATTTTAGAAGTTGTGAGTTTTTATGATTAAAATGAAAAAATATGTATACAGTAACAATAGGTCGTACCTTTCTTAAGGGTTATAACCAAAGATATAACAAGGAGTATAGTGCAAAAGATTTTTTTGAGAAGGAGTATTTTGAGTTGTTTTTTAACAATTCAAAGTATATGCAATGGGCAACAAATTCACCATTTGTTCAAATGAAAACGGGGCAAAAAGTGGAAAAGTTAACCTCAATTGAGCGGCATGAAAAATTAACAGACTTTCATGAAAAAGTGTCTAGCGGAGAAAAGGATGCTAGTATAGCTATTGGATTTGCAGCATCTGATTTAAAAGAATTTGCAACAACTTCGGGGCAGGTAACTGATATTGATATTTCAACTAGCGAAGAAGATGTTTACCTATCTTGGATAGGTGGGGGTTTGAGTTTGGGAGTTTCAGGTGGCTATGCATTACTATTTAATAATGAACAAATATTGCATGACACATATATTGGATGGCAAGTGTATAGGGATTTGTTAAATGACAGAACCTTAGATTTATTGCGTCCAAATCAGATAACAACTTGGAATGGGCAGTGGTTAAATTTTATGTATAGTAGATATTATACGGAAGATTTTGATTTTAATACTTTAAACAATTTTGATATATTCAAGGTAGATACTAAGGTTATAGAGGTAAAAACTGTTTTATGGAGTAAAGTTTATTTTAACATATCGAGAAAAAGTAATGATGACTCTATTATAGGCTATATTTATTCTCTAGGACAAATGAATAAAACTTTAGGTTTTTTCCCTTTTCTCTTAACCAAAGCACGCAATATATTCTCATTTTACAGACGACTTTTTGGAGAATCAGAAGTGATAAATAATGCTAAAGTTTATGAAGAGTTATTTGGTGTTCATATAGTGCGAGCATGTGAATTAGGCTCTTTTGGATTAAAGGCTCTTGAACCTAAAATGTTAAATAAATATTATGGTAACGAGAAAAGCTTAAAATTTACTAAGCCAGGTAAATCAGATGATGATGGTACAAAGCAAAAAATAGAATTAGAAACAATTACTTACAGAACTTATAAAACGTGGTTATTAGCTATGATTACAAAAAACAAAGAAGAATCGTTAGAGTATAGCTTGGAGATAGCAGGAGCACTTCACAGTTATAGAAATAATGCAAAAAAGACAGATCGCATTAATCTTATTAAAAATGATATTTTGGGTACAAAATCAAAAAAGGTTTTTTTAGATGCACTTACTAAAGTTGTAGAAGATTTAAGGTCGGATGGTGTCGAAAAGTCCATTATTGAACAGTTTAAGCAATTAAGAGATAGAGTGTATCTTATGAATAATGAGGATTTTGGATATTTTGTTGTCTTGCTTAAATTTGACTTCTCATATATTGATGAATAAGCTATTATTAATAATTAAAAAAATATACTATGAATACAATTTATATCCGCACGCTTAAAAAAGCAGAGCACACAGTTTTTTGTGTAGCAGATGGTCAAAAATATTATATTGATCCTCAATTTTCATACAGAAGAGTACCTTACTCTAGTGGTCAACAAGTAAAACGCTCTATTTTAGATGCTCTTTCAAACAATCTTAACCAAATACCGTCACCTACAACTTTTGTATTTGAAGTAACAAAAAAAGGTGAAATAGGTGAGGGAGAAGTGTATGCTACTTGCAATCCTATTTATGCGGATCAGCTTATTGGTGGATGGATGAAAGCAACTAAAGGTGGTACAAGTAGGACGTTGAAGAGACGAAGTCCTATTTCTATTTCAGCAATGCGTGGATTACATCCATTATTAGCAGGTGTGACTACTGAGAATGCATCATTTGATCGTAGTGATAGATTTAATAACGAGGTAATCGTAAGAAATGAAAAAGGTAATGTCCTTACTGAAGACCAAATATCAGATCTTTTACAAGGTAAAGATAGAAGTCTTAGTAGAAAGTGGATTCCTAATAATAGCCGTGCTACAGGTCTTTTTGTTCAAGATATTGCTATTGATTTACGTCGTCTTTTTACCGTGTCATTAAGTAAACTAGAACCCGAGATATCTGTTGAGGTGGAACAAACTCTTAGAGATAAGGGTTGGAAAGAAATAGATACCGTGTTTGGTAAATCGCTCCTTGCACCTAAAGTTATGCGTAATGATTTAATTCAAGCATTAGCATCATCTATAATAAACTGGAATATAACTTCAAATCAATCACGCACATTTTCACTTATGGAGACTTTAGCAGTCACTATTTCTGATAATGCTAATAAAATAGCAGGTTCTATTCGAGCTAAATTAAAAGAGGATGAAGAAGACAAAGTCGAACCAATTATTGAAGAAAATATGGCAGGTGTTGATACATTTATAACTCTTGCTGCTGGTGGTTCTATAAGAACAAGAAGTGAAAGTGTTGACGCGCTAGACAATGCTACAGCACACCTGATTTCCCTTTTGCAGGAGTTTGATTATGAAGATCAATTGTCTGCTAAATTGTTCTAAGGTTTAAATTATTCTAAACTGGTATTTAATTTTATTAATAGGAGGGAGTATTTTTAGGGAACTTTTAGCTCCTTCCTTAATATATCTAAATTACATGAATATAACAGGAACACACATTAACTATTTTGTAATATGTAAACGTAAACTATGGCTTATGAGTAATGGTATTACAATGGAACATACTAGTGATTTAGTACATCAAGGTAATGTTATACATGAAAATAGTTATTTGCAAAGGAGTGATAAGTATAGAGAGTTAGAGCTAGATGGCATTAAAATAGATTTTTATGATAAAACAAATAGGGTAATTCATGAGATTAAAAAGAGTAGCAAAGAGACTAATGCTCATATTTGGCAACTTAAATATTATATTTACATATTAGATAAAGCAGGTGTAGAGGGTGTGACAGGGATTTTGGAATATCCTAAAGAGAGAAAAAGAGAAGAAGTGTCACTTTCTGATCTAGACAAGGCAAAGATTAATACTATTATAGAGGAGATTAACAAAGTTGTAATGGGTAATTGTCCTAATGTAACTGGTAAGGCACAATGTAAAAAGTGCTCTTATTACGATTTTTGTTACTGTGTGGAGTGATTGGTCGTTCATGAAAAAACTCTAAAGATTCAAAACTATTTATTAGCCTTTTTCAAGGTCAGTTAATTCATTGAAGATAAATATATGTATTATGAAGAAAAGTTATTATTTGTTTAGTTCTGGGCGTTTGTCAAGAAGAGATAACACATTAAAATTTACCGCAATAACAGAGGATGGAGAAGAGTCTAAACCGAGATTTATACCAATAGAGAGTGTGTCTGAAATTTACGCATTTGGTTCGATAGATGCAAATTCTGCATTGTACAATTTTTTGGGTCAAGAGCATATATCAATGCACTTTTTTGATTATTATGAAAACTATACAGGTTCTTTTCAACCACGAGAAATGCTTTTAAGTGGTAAAGTGTTAATGGCTCAAGCGCGGCTTCATGATAAAAAGAAAGCTCGTTTACAGTTGGCTAAGTTAATCTTAGATGGAGGGGTGTATAATATGGTAAAAAACCTACAATACTATGATAAACGAGGACGTGAACTTAAACCAATAATAGATAAGATTCAAGAATATCATTCATGTTTTGATTCCGTTACACTTATAGATGAATTAATGGGACTTGAGGGAAATATTAGAAAGTGTTATTATGATGGATTTGATTTGATATTGAATGATTTTGTGATGGATGGTCGCAGTATGCGTCCTCCAAAAAATGAGGTAAATGCGCTTGTGTCTTTTGGTAATATGATGTGTTATACAGAATGTTTGAAGGCAATAAATCAGACTCAGTTAAATCCTGTTATTTCATTTTTGCATTCACCAGGAGATAGACGATATTCGTTATGTTTGGATTTAGCGGAGGTATTTAAGCCTATACTTGTAGATAGAGTGATATTTAAGGTCTTAAATAAAAAGATGTTGCAAGCAAATGATTTCGAAGTGAATATAAATAGAGTTATTCTTAAACCTAAAGGTAAAAAAATATTTGTTCAGGCCTTTGAAGATAGGTTGACGGAGACTATCAGACATAGAGCTTTAGGTAGATCTGTCAGCTATAAACATTTAATAAAATTAGAGTGCTATAAGTTGGTGAAACATGTAATGGGGATAAATGAATATGTGCCATTTAAAATGTGGTGGTAATAAGAAATTTAGAGTATATGTAGTAGCTGTTAAAGTTGTGTAATTAAAAAGGATGGTATGTTTATAATATTGGTATATGATATAGGAGAAAAACGAGTAGGAAAGATGCTTAAATTGTGTCGTCGTTATTTAAACTGGATACAAAATTCGGTATTTGAGGGAGAGATAAGTGACGGTGGATTGTCGGAACTTAAAGCAAGAGCCAAACAAATAATGGAAGAGAGTGATAGTATAATAATATTTAAGAGTAGGAATGAACGTTGGTTAGATAAAGAGATAATAGGAGAGGAGCGTGGCACTGTTGATAATTTTTTGTAGCCTTGATAGTAAAAGTGCTGTTGGTTGTTCTAGGTATAAAGTTGAAAAATAACTTATATTTAAGATCAAATAAATCGTGTTTTTTGTTAAATAAACTTTATATATGAACTTATGATATGTAAATTTGTGTTTTGAAAGTTGTCGAATACCTAGTTGCAATCATTAATATTGTTAAGTTGTAAATGTTGGTGGTTGTTTAACTTGTTGTATTGCAGTTGTTTGTAGTGGTTGTCGAAGGTCTGGTAAAAAACTGCTAATAAACAACGACGACAAAATAGGTGAATTAATAGTGAAAATAATTTTGTTAACTACTGATTGTTAATTATCTTTACCTGCCTTTTTAACGGGCTTTAATCGAACCATATTGGAATTGAAACACCTTATGGACGTTAAGAACTCTTCTTGGCAGGCAGGGCTTTAATCGAACCATATTGGAATTGAAACTTATCTCTGCTGTATCAAGTACTGAAAGTGTTTTAGCTTTAATCGAACCATATTGGAATTGAAACTTTGTAAAGAGTTTGCGCAGCTTATACCGCTGGCGGAGCTTTAATCGAACCATATTGGAATTGAAACGCGTAAGCAACTTAGCGGATTTTATAGGCTCTATGCTTTAAT
>JAWXTP010000116.1:0-9495 GCA_044433415.1 Rikenellaceae bacterium | reverse complement strand
GAAGGCTTTTCCCAATAGCAGCCCATCTTTGCGACCTTTTTTAAAGTTTCAATGCTCACAGCCGTCGAGGCTGCTCCGCTTAAAACTTCAAAAAACGCCGCAAATATGAACTACTCTTGGAAAAAGCGGACACTCGTGGACGTTATTAACCGCTCATGGCAACAACCCTAGGTGCTGGGTAAAAGCGCAAGCGACTAAATATTGTTAAAAATGATTTTTTTAAATCAAAACTACTATTATTTAGTCGCTTGTCGCGACCCCTATGACCCTCCAATAATTTCAAGCAATCTTTCCACGCTTGTCGCGACCCTGTCCGACCCAGTTTGACCCTGTCAACTTAATCAGGCTCTACAACGTTATCTCTTTACAATTAAAAACCACAACAACATGATAAAAACATTAAACGAGGAATTAGGTCGAGTAAGTGTCGACACTTACAAAGAGTTAGACAAGCTACCTATTATCGTTGTTGCGGAGAATATCCGCAGTTTAAATAATATAGGCTCTCTATTTAGAACAGCAGATGCTTTTCTTATAGAATCCATCTACCTATGTGGTATATCAGCCACTCCTCCTAATAAAGAAATACACAAAACAGCTCTTGGCGCTGAATTGTCAGTAGACTGGAAATACTATGAAAATTCTATAGATGCTGTGCAGTTCCTAAAGTATAATGGTTACACCATAATCGCTATAGAACAAGTCCATGGTTCTATCATGCTTGACAAGTTTGAAGTTGACAACACTAAAAAATACGCCCTTATCCTAGGGAACGAAGTAAAAGGTGTATCACAAGCCGTTGTAGACCTTTGTGATATGGCTATAGAAATTCCACAAAAAGGAACAAAACACTCTCTTAATGTATCTGTAGCTAATGGCGTAGTGCTGTGGCACTTTTCTCAAAGATTATAGGAAAGTTCTAATAATATAAAAATGGCGCGCAAAAAATGTTTTGCGCGCCATTTTTATAACTGAGAAAACTTCCCATTATTACTTTACAGTAATATCATAAGTATATACACATCCTTGCTCGTAACTACCACCTATAGGTGCAGTAAGAGGTATAATATCTGTAGTTTTTGTATCTGCACCTGATAAAGAATACGAAATCTGAACAGATAAATAGTGAGGATCACTTTCTGAAGTGCTAATAGGCTGAGGTATAATCATTAACTGATTATCTATATCATCGAAGATTATAGGGTCGGTATCAGTATCAGCAGTAGTTTTATTTTCATCTACAATTATATAAGTAGGAAGACCGTCTGTACTATCAAAATATTCATTCTCTGAGTTACCCCATTCTTCTTTGGCGAAATTATAGGTGCGTTGCTTTTCTATATTAACATAGTTGATAGCAATTTTTTCTAGTGTTACATCTGACTCCGTAAATCCAATACTAAACTTTACACTACTAAGGATATGTTTAAATTTCAGGTCTACTATTCCATTTGTATTTTCGTAAGCCTGATTTGTAATTGTTATAGCTAGCAAATCTATTTGGTCGTCTATCGCTGAAGGAGAGGTAAATACCAAAGAGTAATCAGCATAGGTTTCACTATCCTCTATGACTATAAAATCTTTTATTGGGCTATAGGCAAACATGTCAAGATTATTCCCCACAGGCCAGTAACGTGTCGCACCACTAGACCACAAAGAACCTGTATAAGACACCACATCGGAGTAATAATGCGTTTTATCATCGCTTGCGAGGAAGGTCGCCACACTAAATTCACCATAAACATCTTTTAAGACAGCACTATCAGCCTGAAAGGCTTTTGTGGACTCTACAGACGAGTTAAAAGTCATAAGCTGTTGGTTGTCGTTAGAATCGTTAAGGTTTGTTTTTTCGCAACTTAAAATTGCTAAAATTATAATGATATATAGTATATGCTTAAATTGTTTCATGATTACATAGTTAGAGGTTATAAGTGAGAAGTTGTGATAAATGATTAACTATTTGGTTTTCATTAGTAGTAGATTCACAATAGTACGTACGTGCAACCATAATATCTATATTAGTGTTTATGATATATTTATCTTCTTTAGTGCATGAGCCGAAAATTAACAACAAAGAAAAGAGAGGTAGCGCATGCTCTTTCAATATCTTATAATGCTTATGTGACTTCATATTTTTACTATTAAGTAGTTAGTTGGTGTTTAAAGGGATTGGATTTAAGGGAAGTTCCAGAAACTGGTTTTTATTCGAAAGCGTTAAAACCCAGTTTTTATAATACCCATTAAATTCCAAAGATAATAAAAATATCCTAAGAAAAGTACGTTGTTTCGAAAAAAACAAAATAAAAAGTTGGTTTATATCAAATTTATAAAATAACCCACGCTACAAACTATGTAATGTGGGTTATGCTAGAGAGCGGATATTAGTACTTTTAGAACCTATTTAGTAAAAATAGTAACATCATTAACAGTTATTTGTTCTCCAGGAGTTATTTTAGCTCTTTTACGAGTTTCAATCTCTCCACCGCGTAACACAAGTTCACTTTCAACAAGGATTTTAGCTTCACCACCGCTAGATGCTATATTAGTAGCTTTTAGTAATTTTATAAGCTCTATGTATTCACCCTTAATTTCAAATTCTAGTTTTTTCATCTTTTGTTTTAATTATTTATATAATTTTCTAAGCCTTCGCGTATTGACTGCAAGCCAAATTTAGTAATATCTATATCCGCTAGAGGTATAAAGTGCAATTCAGCAACGTCATCGTCAGCTTTAAGGTTATCAAACTCTTTTATTTCACATTCAAAAAACATATCAAGTGTATGTACGTCAAATTCGCTATAACGGTAAACGTTAGGTCTTGAAAAAAGATAACGTGTAGATACTACCTCAAGGTTACATTCCTCTAGTACTTCACGACAAACACTCTGTTCAGCAGTCTCATAGCTATCTACAAAACCACCAGGTAAGTCAAGAGTACCCTTTGCAGGCTCTCTATCACGCACGGAAACAAGGATTTCACCTGCCTTGTTTTTAATTATCGCTACAACTGCGGAAGATGGGTTAAAATAATATGTAAACCCACACTTAGCGCATTTCTTAGACTTTACATTGTTGTCTACAAACTCAGCTCCACATTTAGGACAATGAGTAAAAGACTCTAAAAAATAACATTTATCCATTGTATATTTTTTGTAATGAAAGGAACCTGACAACAGAATTCCTCTTATTTATTATCAGGCGCTAAGTTAGCACTTTTTTTTCAATTAGTCACATTTTTAAGGGAGTTCTAGAAGCTACCTTTAATAAACGCAGCCATTAACTTCCTAGAGCTTTCTTCTCTAAGATAGTTAAATTCAGGATGCCACTGTACAGCAAGTACAAAATTTTCAGAAGGCATATAGACTGCTTCGACAAGTCCATCTTCTGAAAATGCCATAGCTTCTAGGGAAGGGGCAAGTATTTTTATTGCTTGATGATGATAGCTATTAACTGATATCTCTGTTAATCCTGTGATTTTATGTAAGGGACTATGCTCAATAACAAAAACCTTATGACAAGGCTTATCGTAAGGTGGCTTCATTTGGTGGTTAACGCCATTGTCAACTATATATTCTGTAGGTAAATCTTGATAAAGAGTACCTCCAAGGAAGGCGTTTATAAGCTGTATTCCTCTACATATACCCAAAATAGGAAGATTTTTTTCTAGCACATAATCAAACACCTCTCTTTCTAAAAGGTCTCTTTCTGTATTTGAAATACCACATCTGTTACTCTTCTCTTGCGAATATATTAAGGGATTTACATCATGTCCTCCTGTTAGTAAGATTCCATCACACAAGTCACACAATTTTATTATATCCTCTTTGTCAGCCTTTAAAGGAAATATTATAGGTATGCCACCCGACTCTCTTATTAAGTCCATATATCCTGGTAACATCCAAATGCTGTTTTTCTCATCATCCCATAAGGGAATTACTCCTATTATTGGTTTTCTCATATTTTTTTAGTTTACTGGAATTCTAATAACTGGTTTAGAGATTTTAGAGGAGTTTTCAAAATGTAGGTAAATGGTTCTTGTTGATACATTTTGAAAAGTTCAGATATGAAGTTTTAAAATTCGAAATCAAATAAAACCAGTTTCTAAAACTCCCCAAATTTCAAAACATTAAAACCCAGTTCCTAGAAGTTCTCTTTAATTATTCAAACGCTAAGATAGTGCTTTTTTTGAAAGAAGATATAGAAATCAGAATTATTTTATTTGGATTTTAAGACAGTATCTATAAATACAGGCGTGCTGATTCCCACGGCGTATTTGTAAAAGTTCAAAGATGACGCTTTAAAAGTTGAAAGTGTTAAAGTCCAGTTTCTAGAAGTTGCCTTAAATGAGTTATGGCGCTCTACATATAATCACTACATTTAGAACGCCAAAGTAAATACCCATGGTGGACTATGCCACGAAACTAACAAACTAAAACTTAACTTATATAAATGAAAAAACTTTCTTAATTAGTAGGAGCTCCTTAAGCTCCCTTTTGTATTCTCAAAGTGGGGCGATCCCCTTTCTCACTAATAGTCAAACATCTTACTCACTTCCTTTCTCACTATAACATCCACCTCACTGTTTGACAACAACACTCTCGCCCTACTTTTAAGAATATATTAATGAGTATACCCAACTTAACTCATTAATTAAAACCCACCACATTTGTAAACTAATTGTATAACCTATATATATTTTATATCTTTATATATTTATATCTTTATATAAACCTAGTCTTGTCCTCTAGAGTTGTTGGATGTTTTAAGCTATGTAACCTCGCCCGTCATTAGCTTAAAACATACGAACATTGTTGTTCGGCAGAACCCTAACTCTTACTTTTCCCAATAACGGCTCATCTTTCCGACCTTTTATAAAGTTTCAATACTCACAGCCCTCAAGGCTGCTCCGTTTAAAACTTTATAAAACGCCGCAAACCTGAACCATTCTTGAAAAAAGAGATACCTCGGTTTCCCTGCCCTATGCAGGTTAAAATCATATAAATAAAAAACCTTTCTTTAATATTAAGTTGTTGGATGTTTTAAGCTGCATAACCTCGCCCGTTATGAGCTTAAAACATCATGAAGAACCCCAACGGTGAACTGTTATTAAGCCGCCACCAAAACTAACAAACCAAAACCAACTAAAATTTATATATGAAAGAAATTTTCTGTTCTTATGAGACAAAAGCTGCCTCTTAGCACTAAGTAAAAATACTTACTTGTTTTGTTAGATTTTATACACTAAAAACACATTAAGTTAATTTTACCTTTTTATTATGCTTTCTTTTTAAATTCTATACAAAAGTAAGACTTTAAATATCTGAATAAAAGTTTTTTAATGCAATTTTTAATGGGAACGTTTCTGCAAACGTTCCCAAAATCTGCAAACGTTTGCAATCGTGATGATTTTTAGTGATTTACAATAGAAGAATGAGGAAAATAAAAGAGATTGTAGAGCTTACCTTAAATTTTCTGAGCTTTGTTACTGTTGCCTGGGTCGGGCAGGGTCATACAGGGTCATACAGAGTCAAACAGGGTCGCGACAAGCGACTAAATATTTATAGAAATAATCACAAAATATTATAACTAAGTAGGGTAAAATAATTATTGGTGTATTTTTAAGAGCATTATTGGTGATGAGATTTTTTGCTATTGAATCGAAAATATAGTGGTTCTATATTGAGATTTAATAGTGAAAAATATCGCTCCAAGAGTGCTGTTAAAAATATGGCAATAATTATTTTACACTACTTATAATCATTTAGTCGCTTGTCGCGACCCCTATGACCTTTATGACCCCTATGACCTCTATGACCCTCCAATAATCTTTCAAGCAATTATTCTACGCTTGTCGCGACCCTGTTCGACCCTGTTCGACCCTATTCGACCCAGTATAACTCGTCCTAAAAAGGATAACCTATACCAAAGTGTAGTGCAGTATTTTCAAACTTGAAAGCGCGAATCCATCTTTCGCCTGCATCCCAACCTGGATTACGTAGGATAACACCCCAGTCAAGTCTCAGGATAAAGAAATCGAAGTCAAAACGTGCTCCAATGCCTGTATTAAGAGCTAGTTGTTGAAGAAAAGTATCAAACCTAAGTTTTGACACATCGTTTTCGTCCTGTCCTTTATAATTAGACCATATATTACCGCAATCAAGAAATAAAGCTCCATTTAGTGGGCCGTAAACGTGGAAGCGACCTTCAAGATTGGTTTCTAATCTTATGTTACCAACTTGTTCAGGGTAGTCACTATCAACAGGAGGTGTAGAACCTGGTCCTAATGTTCTAACTTGCCAACCTCGCATACTAGAAGCTCCACCCACAAAGAACATCTTATCAAAGGGTAGGGTATAGGTATTGTTATATGCATATCCTCCGCCCGCGTAAGCTCTAAAAACTAGAGCACCATTATTGTTTATTTTTTGGTTTAAGGTATAGTTAAAATCAGCCTTTACATATTGAGAATATCTAACTCCAAAAATAGTTTTATATTTGTCAGAATCATCAATTGTATAAGGAGTTTCAAATATATTTGTCATAAGGTTTAAGAAGTTACCACTAGTCTCTATATTTATTTTTAATGTTTTAGCAAGGTGCTTATTTAAATGAGAGTTTGTATGTATATAAGAACCTGCCATACCAAAGATAAGTTGTGATGTGTAGCTTGTTTGAAGGTATTTATTCTCTATACTTTCCCAGAAATCTTCATCTATCCAAGGAACTTGAATATACGAAACATTAAGAGGTTTAAAGATAAAGCTAGATTGTTTTCTCTCCCATTGATAACCAAATGCGGCATTTGAAAGCGTACGACGATAATAGGCGCGATCTTGATAGTCGTAGCTTAGCTCTATGCGTGTTTGTAAACTTTTATTTTTCTCACTTCTATTAACTTTAA
Source organism: Rikenellaceae bacterium (assembly GCA_044433415.1). GTDB lineage: Bacteria > Bacteroidota > Bacteroidia > Bacteroidales > Rikenellaceae > JAWXTP01. The sequence continues at coordinate 2,594 of JAWXTP010000116.1, read as the reverse complement.
ATGGAACGACGAGTTTAGGCAAGGTAAGAGATGTGCTTATCCCATATTCAAAAGAGTTGCTTTTTTCGTTGGTGTGCATAATATCATAAGCTGTTGTTATGCCAATGTCAAAGAGTTCAGCACCTCGGAAAAGGTTTTTATTGGCATATCCTAAAGTTACGGATATACCTGTATAATTTGCATTTGACGAAAGTTCCCCATTTAATTTAGTAGATTGTCTTTTTGTGGGCATGCACTGTATGTTACAATCTATATATCTTTCGTAGTAGTTAGTAGATGTAGAGTCACTATTGTTTGTAGCAAGTGATATGTTTTCATTTCTAGGCACTCTAATTTCATTAAATAACACATTTATATTCTTAAAAAAGCGTAAGTTTGATAAATTAGTATTTATTAGACTTGTTTCCTGTTTAGAATACACACTGTTAGGTTTAATAGGTATAAGGTCTACTAAAGTTTTTGGTTTTATATTTGGCTTTTGTCCTTGTTTCGTTAATATATATATGTTGTCATATTTTGTTGTGTCGTAAATTGTTGTTTTGTGTTCTGTAGATGAATATTCACCATTTAGGTATATGTTTCTAATGCGGTAGGTACTACTGTTATTGCCTGTGAAATTATAAGAGGAGCTAACCTCTATAGTAACATCAGCTTCTCTTACCTTGTCAAGGGTGTCCACAATAAAATGAATGTTATTAACAGAGAAATTGTAATATCCCATATTTTCGAGGTTCTCAGATATTCTGGATCTTTCCTGATTCAGGTCGTATTTGTTTAAAGGAATTCCAACTTTTACAAAAGAGTTTGAGGTGTCAGCTAAAACTTTTTGTTCTAAAGTAGTATCTATAAAATCGTATTTTACGGAAGATATAATAGTAGGAAGCCCTGATTCTGCTTCGTAAGTTACTCTAGCTTTTTTCTTTTTAAATACAACGGTGTCAATAATAGAAGCAGAATAAAATCCTTTATTTTGTAAAAATGATATCATATCATTTTTTGAAAGTTCTGTTTGTGTGGAATCATAAACTACAGGAGCTTCACCAATTTTTCGAAATATATTTTGAAACCAATTGCCTTTTGATGAGTCAATCAGGTTATAAGCTGTTAGATATAAAGGAATACCTAGCACACGTTTATTAGGTGTTTGTATGTTAGGTATATAGTTTTCAAGTTCTAAGGAGCTAACAGTTTTGTTGCTCTTTTTCATGGAGTCAGAGTAATTTAAAACTACACTATTTCTACGTAGCAGATATTTACCTGATGGTACCTTTTGGGTTGTCGCACACCCTAACATCAAAAGAATTATAGTTAAAAATAGTAGTATATTTTTCATTTATATATAGTTAATAGTTAAGACAAGCGCTAAAGGCTCCCCTAAAACTTTCAATTCTAAATAGATAAAACTAGTTTCTAGAACTTCTCGAAATAAACCTAAACGTTATTAACGACTGTTCCATGTTTTATGGTATATTGCTTTTTTGTATGCAAAATTTTATCCTAAAATGTAAAATTATATAAAAAAAGTTGTTTCTCAAAGAGAAACAACTTTTTTTATATAATTTGTAAATATTGTAGCTTATAGGGAATTTCTAAAAACTGGGTTTTATTCAATTTTAAATTTAGAACTCACCATAATTATTTGCTACGACGTTTACGCTCAGTTTCATCAAGATAAATCTTTCTAAGACGTAACGATTTAGGAGTAACCTCTACATACTCATCACTTTGAATGTACTCTAACGCTTCTTCTAGAGAGAAAGTTTTAGGAGGTGCGATGTTTGTTTTTTCGTCAGAACCACTAGCACGCATGTTTGTTAACTTTTTAGATTTTGTAAGGTTAACAACAAGATCATCTTGACGAGAGTTTTCACCTACTACCTGTCCTACATATATTTCTTCGTTAGGAGCAACAAAGAAAGTACCTCTATCTTGAAGTTTGTTGATAGCGTAAGCAAAAGTGCTACCAGTTTCCATAGAGATTAATGAACCGTTAAGACGCATTTCAATTTCGCCAAAGTAAGGCTCATAACCTTTAAGACGGTGAGCCATGATAGCCTCACCAGCTGTAGCAGTAAGAAGGTTGCTTCTAAGACCTATGATACCACGTGAAGGAATGTTAAAGATAAGTTTGTTACGATCATCTTTAGTATCCATTTGAATCATAGCACCTTTACGTTTTGTAACAAGTTCTATAGCGCGACCAGCATATTCTTCAGGTAGGTCAATTGTAAGTTCCTCAACAGGCTCACATTTAACACCGTCAATTTCTTTTATGATAACACGAGGTTGACCAACTTGTAGCTCATAACCCTCACGACGCATAGTTTCAATTAACACACTTAAGTGAAGTACGCCACGACCAAATACGATGAAGCTATCAGCAGTTTCACCTGGTTGAACACGTAGAGCAAGGTTTTTTTCTAATTCTCTATCTAATCTATCTTTGATGTGACGAGAAGTTACAAATTTACCTTCACGACCAAAGAAAGGAGAGTCATTAATAGTAAATAACATACTCATAGTTGGCTCATCAATAGCAATAGGAGTAAGAGCTTCTGGGTTTTCAAAGTCACAGATAGTGTCACCAATATCAA
>JAWXTP010000115.1:0-9657 GCA_044433415.1 Rikenellaceae bacterium | reverse complement strand
AACCACCGTAATCACAAGATTGTGATTACGGTGGTGTGGGAGGTCGCAGTGGGAAATAATCCCACTGCTCCTACCCGATTAGTATTCTTTAGTCGCTTGGCACAACTCCTCACTTTTAACAAATAATTCTCTTCTTATGATATACCTCACGGAACTCCTTAGGAGTTAGTTTTTTCTGTTTTTTGAATATCCTGTTGAAGTTAGAGATATTATTAAATCCACATTCATAGCATACTTCAGAAATACTCATAGTAGAATCTACTAATAGTCGTGATGCTGCACCTAACCTAATTCCTGTGATATATTCCGAAAGGTTAGAACCTGTCCTTAACTTAAAGAAACGACTAAATGCAGGAGGAGTCATACCTACTAAATCAGATAGGGTGTTCAATTTTATAGGCTCCATGTAGTGAGTTCTGATATAATTCTCTATCTTAGTAACACGACGTGAATCAGCACTTTGCTCAACTTTTGCAAAAGAAGAATTACATAAAGTATTACTATCACATTTTGACAATTCATAAAGTATACGAAGTATAGTCATGAATTGGTCAAATCCATGGATAGATGACACAGTGTCAAGCAGAGAGTAGATTTTCATTATAGAGTTTAAAGGAAATGATAATCCTCTTTTTGAGCGCTCTAACATTTTACGTATAGAGTCGAATTGATTACGGAAAAGCAAAGAATCTGAAAAAATATCACTAGAAAACTGAATGGTAATCTCACGGATAGGCTCAGTCTTACCACATTCACCTTGTTCCCAGGCATGTTCCAGATTCTCACAACCAATTAGTACTAAATCATAGTTGGATACGGTTTCGATGGAGTCCCCAACGACACGTGATAGTCCTGCTCCATTTTCAATAAAGTTTAATTCATATTCTTTATGTCTATGGATAGGGTAGGTGAATTCGTTTTTGTAACGCTCCACTATATAAAAACAATCCTTTTCTAGTAAGGGAGAAATTTCATTTATTACGTTGTTCATAAGTTTTATTTTAGGTATATGCGAAGGTAATACTAATTTTTGAAACTTCAAAATATAAATTAATGTAAAAAAAGTAAATATTGTTGAAATGTACAACTATTTGTTATAATAATATTACAATTTTGTAGGAATATGCCCTACTTTTGTATCAACAATAAAACTTAAAATTATGAAACATTTAACACGTTTTTTATTCCTTTTAGTTGTGTCTGTAGTGATGTCTTGCAAAGGTGAAACAGTTGACACTAAAGGTATTGTAACCGCTAAAAATGGTCAGTTTATGCAAAATGATAAGCCTTATTATTTTGTTGGTACTAATTTCTGGTATGGTCCCATACTAGGTTCTAAGGGTGAAGGTGGCGACCGTGAACGCTTACATCGCGAATTAGAATATTTAAAAAGTATAGGTGTTACTAACCTTAGAGTTTTAGTAGGTGTTGACGGTAAGGAAGGTTGGAAAAGCAAAATCACACCAACGCTTCAACCAACGCCTGGGGAATACAACGATGAGTTGCTAGATGGTTTAGACTACTTCATGTATCAACTACAGGAGCATGATATGAAAGCAGTTTTATTCCTTACTAATGCTTGGCAATGGAGTGGAGGTTTTACTCAGTATCTAATGTGGGCTGGTGAGTTGCCACAAGATTTTTCTCCTGACATTGATTGGAACAGCTACCGTGAATCAGCAACAAAATTTGTACGTAGTGAGAAGGCTAAAGAAATCTTGAATCAACATATTAAATATATTGTAACAAGAACAAATAGATATACCAACCAAAAATATATTGACGACCCTGCAATTTTCTCATGGCAGTTATGTAATGAGCCACGTGCATTTAGCAATGAAAGCAAGGAGTACTTATATAAATGGGTGGATGAAACTTCAACTCTTATCCGTTCGTTAGACCCTAATCACATGATATCTACAGGTTGTGAAGGAGAAAAAGGTTGTGAAGGAGACTTTGAACTGTTTGAACGTATACACAAGCTAGAAAATATCTCTTATGTTAACGCTCACATGTGGTCATTAAACTGGGGCTGGATAGATAAAACTAATATGTCAGGAACGATAGATAAAGCTATTGTTAAATGTAAAGACTACCTAGGTCGCCATATCGCAGCTGCTAAAGCAATGAACAAACCTTTAGTATTTGAAGAATTTGGTTTGCCTCGTGATAGTGCAGCCATAGAAAGAGGTACGCCAACAACACATCGTGACAAACTGTATAAAACAGTATTTGATATGATAGTTGAGTCCTCTAATAATAACGATGTATTTGCAGGTTGTAACTTCTGGGCGTGGGGTGGTGAAGCTAAACAGCTTCCTGATAACATGTTCTGGAGCAAGGGCATGGATTACTGTGGAGACCCTGCTCAAGAGGCACAAGGATTAAACTCTGTATATAGTGATGATTATTCAACAATAAAAATAATAAAAGAAACCGTAAATTTAATAAATAAATAATTATGGCAATTGATTTTGAAACAAAATTATCTCAATTAAAAGACAAACACGAAGAGCTTTTAACAAGAAAAAATGTAGTAGTAGAAGAAAATAATGGAATTTATGAAAGATATGAATTTCCTATAATAACAGCTCAACATACACCCCTATTTTGGCGTTATGATTTAGATGAGCAAACTAACCCTCTATTGCTAGAACGTATAGGTATTAATGCAACTCTTAACTCAGGAGCTATTAAATGGAATGACAAATATCTATTAGTAGTGCGTGTAGAAGGTGTAGACCGTAAATCTTTCTTTGCTATTGCAGAAAGTGATAACGGAGTTGATAATTTCCGTTTTTGGGATTACCCTATAACTATGCCTGATGTAGAAGATACAACAACAAATATCTATGATATGCGCCTTACAGCTCATGAAGATGGTTGGATTTATGGTATCTTCTGTGCTGAGCGCCACGACCCAGAAGCACCTGCTGGTGATTTGTCGTCAGCTACAGCTACAGCAGCAATATCTCGTACTAAAGATTTAATTACATGGGAGCGTCTCCCAGACCTTAAGACTAAAAGTCAACAACGTAATGTTGTGTTACATCCTGAATTTGTAGATGGTAAATATGCTCTTTACACACGTCCACAAGATGGATTCATAGACACTGGTAGCGGTGGCGGTATAGGCTGGGCTTTAGTAGATGATATGACTTGTGCAGAGGTTAAAGAAGAGAAAATTATCAATCACCGTTACTACCACACTATAAAGGAAGTGAAAAATGGTGAAGGTCCTCACCCTATAAAAACTGACAAAGGTTGGTTACATTTAGCGCATGGAGTGCGTGGTTGTGCATCAGGTTTAAGATATGTTTTGTATCTTTACATGACTTCACTGGAAGATCCAACAGAGGTTATAGCAGAACCAGCAGGTCACTTTATCTCTCCTCAGGGGGCAGAATATGTAGGTGATGTGGCTAATGTGACTTTCTCAAATGGTTGGATATCAGATGATGATGGTAAGGTTTATATTTACTATGCTTCATCTGATACACGTATGCATGTAGCTACTTCAACTATAGAAAAGTTAGTAGATTACTGTCTAAACTCTCCAGCTGATGGATTTACAACAACGGCATCTGTTGAAAATATTAAAAAATTAATAGACAAAAATCTTAAATAATTAATAAAAATGGCTGTAAAATTAACAGAAAAGATAGGGTATGGATTTGGAGACCTATCTTCATCAATGTTTTGGAAAATCTTCATCTACTATTTACCATTCTTCTATTCTAATGTGTTTGGTCTTCGTCTTCAAGATGCTACCCTTTTGGTGCTTATCACCAAATTGTGGGATGCCGTATCTGACCCTATGATGGGGGTGTTGGCTGACCGTACATCTACTAGATGGGGTAAGTATAGACCATATCTACTATGGATTGCTGTTCCTTTTGCAGTTGCTGGTGTTTTGACTTTTACTACTCCTGATTGTAGTTATGGGGGTAAATTAATCTGGGCTTACGCTTCTTACATCTTGATGATGACTGTTTATACAGCTATAAATGTTCCTTATGGAGCAATGTTGGGTGTTATGACAGCAGACCCTAAAGAGAGGACTACTTTCTCTTCATTTAGGATGTTCTTCGCTTATGGGGGTAGCTTCGTAGCTCTTGCTATATTTGAACCTTTACGTGATATGTTTGGTCGTTCTATGGGTGTTGCAAACCCTGCTATAGACCCTACTTCATGGCAACTTTCTATAGGGGTTGTGTCTTTACTTTGTTTAGTAATCTTTGTGCTTTGCTTCCTGATGACTAAGGAGCGTGTGAAGTCAGTAGAAAATAAACAAGAGAGCAAAAGTATAGGTAAAGATTTAAAATCTCTTCTAGGGAATGCCCCTTGGTGGATATTGTTAGGTGTTTCTATTTCTGTTCTTCTATTTAACTCTATAAGAGGGGGTGCAGCTGCTTACTATTTTGCTGACTACATTGGTGGAGATAGTTTATTAGGTAGTTTATTTGGTAGTAGTATTATTTTGTCGTGTGCCTTATTCTTAGCTATAGGAGAAATTTCTAATATGGTGGGTGTTGTCTTGGCTGTACCTCTTTCAAATAGAATAGGAAAGAAAAATGCTTATATGTTGTCTGTATTAATAACAGGACTTTTCTCTATACCTTTCTACTTCTTAACAGAGGGTAGCACTTCGGGTTATTGGACTATGTTAGTATTACAGGTTATCATATCTATAAGTGCAGGGGTTACCTTACCGCTAGTATGGAGTATGTTTGCAGATGTTGCTGACTACTCAGAATATACTAATGGTCATAGCTCTGTAGGTTTGATTTTCTCATCTTCATCTATGGCACAGAAATTTGGTGGCGCCTTTGGTACATCGCTAGTGTTATGGCTACTTACAGCTTACGACTATCAGACTCCTGTAAATGGAGTGTCAGTAGCTCAAAGTGAAGTTGCACTAGAAGGACTCCGCGCACTTATGAGTTGGATTCCTGCATTGACCTCAGCTTTAGGGGTTGTAATAATGTTATTGTATCCTCTAAGTGAGAAGAAAATGAAGGGTATAAGAGAAGAGTTATGTAAAAAAAGAGAAATGTATGTATAATAAAGATATATTAAAAAAAGAAGTGACATGTATTCTTCGTCACAACATATTAGAGTTTTGGCAAAAAAATATGTTTTGTCCTGAGGGTGGCTTCTATGGCGCTATGACTAGTGATGGGACACTTATCAAAGATGCTGATAGAGGAGCGGTGCTTAATGCTCGTATACTTTGGTCATTCTCGGCAGCATATAGAGTTTTAGGTGACGAAGAATACTTAAAATGTGCTACACATGCTAAAGATTATCTGCTTGCTAAGTTCTACAGTCCTGACTCAGGAGAGCTATGTTGGAGTGTAAACCATGCAGGGGAGGTAGTAGATTCAAAAAATCAATTCTACGCCCTAGCATTTGCAATCTATGGTCTTACAGAATATCATAGAGCTACAGCAGATAGTGATGCTCTAACACAGGCTATTAACTTATTTAGGGCTATAGAGAAATATAGCTTTGACACTGAGTCTGGTGGATACATTGAGGCTAGGAAGAAAGATTGGCAGGAGATTACAGATTTTCGTCTGAGTGAGAAAGATGATAATGCTCCGCTGACTATGAATACTCACCTTCACATCTTAGAGGCTTATACTCACCTTTATAGGGTGTGTAAAACTGAGGAGGTGTATGAGGCTTTAGTACGATTAATAAAGATTTTTACCGACCGTATCTATAACCCTGAGAATGACCATTTGTCATTATTCTTTGATATGCAATGGAATAAGTTAGATGATATACATTCTTATGGTCACGATATAGAGGCTTCATGGCTTATTCTTGAAGCGGCACAGGTTGCAGCAGATGAAGGGCTTATTGAGCAGGTTATGGGGATAACTAGAAAGGTAGCTACTGCTGCACTAGAGGGTCTTCAAGATGATGGCAGCTTGATATATGAGCGTCATAGCGATGGGACATTAGATACTGATCGCCACTGGTGGGTACAGGCTGAATGTGTCGTTGGACTTATGTGGCTTGCTGAGTATCACGGTGATAGGAACGCTGCTGATATGGCTGCTAAATGCTGGGAGTATATAAAACGCGAGATTATAGATACTGAAAACGGTGAGTGGTGGTGGAGCCGTCGCGCTGATGGGTCTATCAACCTAGCCGAAGATAAGGCGGGGATGTGGAAGTGTCCCTATCACAACTCTCGGATGTGTCTTGAGATTCTGGGTTTTGTTTAGAGATTCTTTAGATATCCATGGGGAAAGCGGACAGTCGTGGACGTTATGTAGCACTCGTGGTAACAACTCTTAGTGTTAGGTAAAGGCGATCAAAAGAAAATCCAACCTGCTGAGGAAAGTCGAGGTTGCGGGTCAAGCCCGCAATGACGAGACCTGCATGGTAACCAACTTGGGTGTTGGTGCGGAAAGGGAGATGTTTTTGTCGGTAGTAAATAAATGATTAAAAGTGTAAATGTGATGAATAATAATAATTCGTTGATGTTATTGACTGTGGGATTAACAGCATTTGGGAGTGCTAGTTTATATGGTCAAGAAATAAAACCAAATGTTTTGCTGATACTTACTGATGATCAGGGATGGGGTGACTTTGGTTTTAATGGTAATGATATAGTAAATACTCCTGTGCTTGATGCATTGAGTCAAAAGGCTGCCTATTTGACAGATTTTCATGTTAGCCCTTTGAGTGCTTCAACAAGAGCAGGTATACTTACAGGTCGTGATCACTTGCGTACAGGTGCAATGTCGGTTACACGTTCCTCAGAAAATATGGATAGCCGCGAACAAACAATAGCTGAGGTTATGAAAGCTAATAATTACGCTACAGGATGCTTTGGGAAATGGCATAATGGAGCACATTATCCTCAAGACCCTAATGGTCAAGGCTTCGATAAATTTATAGGATTCTGCTCAGGGCATCTTACTAATTACTTTAATGCAAGATTACAAGATAATCAGAAATTCTTTAATGCAGAGGGGTATATTACTGATGTGCTTACAAATAGTGCTATAGATTTTATAGATGAAAATGTGGATAGTAAAACTCCTTTCTTCTGTTATGTGCCTTATAATGCTCCTCATGCACCTTATCAAGTGCCTGACGAATATTACGAAAAGTATGCTTCTTTGGTAAAAGATGATAAGGATACGGCTCCTGCGGTATATGCTATGTGTGAAAATCTAGATTATAATATAGGAAGACTCCTAAATCAGGTCACTGAACGCGGAATTGATGATAATACTATTATAATCTTTATGACAGATAATGGACCTAACGGTCATAGATATAACGGTATCTTACGTGGTATAAAAGGCAATTCTTATGAGGGGGGATTTAAAGTTCCTTGCCTGGTTTATTGGAAAGGTAAAATCGAGGCTATGCAACTTCCTCAAACTGCTTCGTATGTAGATATTATGCCTACTATACTTGACTTGTGTAATATAAAATCTACACCTGTCGACAATCGTAAAATGTCGGGAGTGTCACTAAAAGGAATATTAACAGGTCAAGAGAAAGAGTTGGAAGATAGATACCTATTTACTCATCGCTCTAGTGGAGCTTTAGTATTAGACCCTCACGATGGGGTAATATATAATGATAGGTATAAAATGATAACTTTTGCTAATGGTCGTCAAGAGCTTTATGATAAGAAAAATGACCCGTCAGAGCAAAATGATATCTTTGATAAAAATACAGAGCTTACTAAGGAATTTGTTTCTGCATATAATTGTTGGTTTTCAGATGTTACATCTGAGTATGAGCGTTCTATAAGTCGTACCGCTCATATAGGTATCCTAGAGGAGCCTGTCGAATTACCTGCACATGAGGCTTTAATGACAGGTCGTACACGTTATTACACCAATATCCATGGTTGGGCTGGAGATTGGATGGTTGACATGGCTCCACAGGATACTATATACTGGGATGTTATAGTAGATACAGAAGCCGACTACAAAATTGCCTTGCAGTACTCGTCTGAAGTGCAGAAGCACAAAATTGCATTAGGAGGTGCTAAAGCAGTAACCTTAGCTCCTTATAAGGCTACAATGATAGAAAGTCCAGACCGCACTCCTCGTGTTGAGGCGTATGAGCAAATCTGGGGAACTCAGGAGTTAGGTGTGTTACACTTACCTAAAGGAGAAAATAGAATAATGCTACTTTTTGATAAAAATAAGGAAGTTCAAAAAGGTAGCTTGGAGGTTAAAGGGATAGAGATTATTAAGTTATGAGAAGATTGATTGTTTTTTGTTTAAGTATATTAGGTGCTAGCAGTGTTTATTCGTCACCACTTCAACCTATAGATGCTAAGGCTACTAAAGAAACTGTAGCTCTGTATAATGTGTTACATAAAATACCAGAGCGTGGAATTCTTTTTGGTCAGCAAGATGCTACAACTATGGGGCATATATGGACTAGTGACACTAATGATAGAAGTGACATAAAAGAGATGTGTGGTAGTCACCCTGCAATGATAGGTGCAGACTTCTTAGGTTTATGTTCTAGTGACTCTAAAAAGGTTAAGAAGTCGAAAGAGGCACTTATAAATCAGATTATTGGTACTTATGAGCGTGGAGGAGTAACTACTATATGTTGGCATGCCACTAACCCTATGACTGATGGTAGCTTCTATTGGGAGAAGTCACCCGTGGAGGCTGTAGTGCAGATGTTACCTGGTGGAGAGGTGAATGCTAAGTTTAGACGTTGGTTAAAGAATATAGCTGATGTTATGGGTAAGATAAAAGGCTCAGATGGCGAGCTTATCCCTATAATCTTTAGACCTTACCATGAATTTGATGGAGACTGGTTTTGGTGGGGAGCAAGCCATTGCACAGCTGAGGATTTTATTTCTTTATTTCAGTATACAGTGACTTATTTAAGAGATGAACTAGGTGTTCACAATCTACTTTATGCGTTTTCTCCTGACTGTAAGTTTGAAAATGAGGGGGAGCTTCTAGCGCGTTATCCTGGTGATGAATATGTTGATATTATAGCTTTCGATGATTATAATGACTTTAGACCTCATGGAGCTAACGACCCTAGCTTGGCTCTTAAAAGAGCTATTATCATCACTGAAACGGCACAGAAAAGAGGTAAGATAGCTGCTTTATCAGAAACAGGTTTAGAAAAAGTTTCAGACGCAACATGGTATAGTAAAACACTTCTTCCTATACTTAAGGACAGCAGGGTTAAACTTTCTTATGTTTTGGTATGGCGTAATTCTAACTATGGTGAACATCACTATTTTGCCCCTTTCAAAGGACATCCTGCTGAGAGCGATTTTGTAGAGTTCTATAAAGATGAGTTTACTATCTTTGAGGATAAGGCAGGTTGTTTGTATAAATTCTAAAGTAATATTTCTAGTATAGTTGTGAGCTCTAGTCTCACGCGTGCCTTAACCACACGTGACGTTGCGTTAAGGTATCGTTTAATAAAGTTGTTTTTAGGTTTCCATAGTTTGTTTGGCAAGTTCAAACTATGATAAGGAGATACATATATTCTCCTTAATTTAATGCCCACAGTCAGTAATTGGCTGTGGGCATTGTTTTGTTCGCCCAGCATGGGCGAACTCTAACGGGTGTAAGTCCCGAGCGTGCCCTGATAGTGGGAAGCGCATAGCCCAAGACAAGGGTGTCCATCGTG
>JAWXTP010000114.1:0-9658 GCA_044433415.1 Rikenellaceae bacterium | reverse complement strand
CACCAACTTTATGCTACTATGCCTAAATATGTATTACGTTTAGCTGGTGAGGCTGCTGCTGTATCATGGTATGCAAACGTAAACCCTCTAGTAGTTGTTTTAACAGTAAATTTAGTGACTCAGATTATGAGTAAACGTTCAGCACTTGCTTCTATGACTGTAGGTATGTTTATCATGCCTGTATCGGCTCTATGTATGGCAGCAGGTAATGTTCTTGACCCTAGCATGACTATTTTAACTATGCACCCTGTAGCGTTCATGATGGTTATAGGTATAGTATTCCAAGGTTTAGCTGAGACTTTTATCTCTCCTCGTTTCTTAGAGTACTTCTCTTTACAAGCTCCTAAAGGTGAGGAAGGCATGTACTTAGGTTTTAGCCACCTTCACTCTTTCCTTTCTTCTATCTTTGGTTTCGGACTTTCAGGTTTCTTATTAAGTAAATATTGTCCAGATCCTTTACTATTCTCTTCTCATGAAGAATGGGTAGCTGCAACTGCTAATGCTCACTACATCTGGTTTTACTTTGCAGGTATAGCACTAGTATCTGCTGTATCGCTTATTATATATGGTAAGGTTGTAAATAAACTGGATAAGTAGGTTAGGTAGTTTTCGTAAAAAAGCGGACAGCCGTGGACGCTAAATTTTGAAACTCCATGCAGCATCGAGCTGCATGGAGTTTCTTTAAGAACTCCCCCATCTACTGTATAATCATAAAACTTATTCCTAGCAGGTTGCTCCTCAGCAGAGCCTGTTTCCGCTTTAGCTTTACAACGCAAAAGTAATAAAAATTTGTAAAATCTATTTAAATTGCTTACTTTTGAATAAAGAAAGTGCAAAGCCATAAACGGACAAAAAAATAAGTTTTTAGAAAACGTAAAACTATGGTAGGATTTAAGTCCAGAAACTGTAAAGTTTTTTTAGGACGAGTCATACAGGGTCAAAGAGGTCAAAGAGGTCGCGACAAGCGATTAAATTTTCACAAAATCTTTCACAAAAATTTTCACAAAATCTTTAGTCGCTTGTCGCGACCCCTTTAACCCCTATGACCCTCCAATAATCTTTCAAGCAATCTTTCCACGCTTGTCGCCCTACAAGCTACAAGCTAAAAGCTACAAGCTAAAAAGCTACTTTCGGTTGATAAGTTGAGCTATGCTATCTTTAAGAATCACTAATGTCACAGAAGTAAGTATTAACGTTACGCCTATTATTATCTTTACAGTTAAGGCTTCGTCAAAAATCAAGATGCCTACAATTAATGCGGTTATAGGCTCTAAACACCCAACTATGGAAGTTAGGGTCGAACCTATTTTATTAGCTGCATAGGCGATTAGAACCATAGTTAACACTGTGGTGATAAGGGCTAATCCAGTGAAATTCATAACTGCATACATGCTTGGTATCGACTGTAAATCAGCTAGAAAATTTAGTTTTACAGCAAAAAGAATTAGCGAAATTGCTGTTACATAAAATGTGACTTTAATAGGATTGATTGTGCTTGCTCGTGACTTGTTAACAACTATAATGTATAGAGCATACGCAAGAGCAGAAATTAACACTAACACAACTCCTGTAGCACTTAAGGTTTGCTCCCCTTCGCCATTATATAACATCGACACACCAACCAATGACAAGGCTATACAACCATAGGTCAATAGCGAAGCCCTTTCCTTAAAAAATAGAGCCATTATCACCGCTACTATAACGGGATATATAAAGAGTATGGTGCATGCAATACCTGCATCCATATAGTTAAGACTTGCGAAAAGCGTGTATGAGTTTACAGCGAACAATCCTCCAAGGGCTGAAAGTGAAACAAATTCAGCCTTTGTTACTTTAAAGCTCAGTCGTTTCGCTATCATTATAACAGCAAGTATAATTGAAGCAAATAATATACGGTAAAATAGCACAGAATCAACAGTCATCCCCTCACGATAGATAGGGAGTGCAAATAATGGATTCAATCCATATCCTGTAGCTGCAATAATAGCAGCAATGAAACCTATTCTCTTTGTGTTCATAAAAACTCATTTATAATGTAGATATGCCAAATCTATAGAAAACCTACAAAACCTTTATATACAGGCGATAAAGGTTCTTTAGATATTTTAATAGATTTTCTTTTCGATTTTAAGACTTTTAAAGCTCCATAAAAGGCAAAGTGCGCCTTTATAACAGCTTTAAAATAGGAGAATTTACCCTGTAACAAATAGACAAGGGCTATAACACCATCTAGACACATTCTTACAAAGATAATTGTATATAACTTATTGCTTGGCAGGTTTTTATATAGAGTATAAAGACTGTTTCTGAAATTTAAAAATAACTTTTTAGGGGAATTGTTTGGTAGAGTGCCTCCTCCTAGGTGATAAACAACACTTTCAGGTTCAACCATGATTTTATATCCACTGTTTTTAAGCCTCCACGCTAAATCTATCTCCTCCATGTGAGCAAAATAATCTTCGTCAAGACCCCCAAAATCTAGGTATAAATTAGCACGTAACAAAACCGCTGCACCCGAAGCCCAGAAAATCTCACAAGCATCATCATATTGACCTAAATCCTGCTCTACTTTACTCATTACCCTACCTCTACAGTAAGGAAAACCAAACATATCAATAAGACCTCCTGCTGCTCCTGCATATTCAAAATATTGCTTATTTTCATAGGATAATATCTTTGGCTGAACTGCTGCAATATTTTTATCACTGTCAAGCATAGACACTAAAGGTTCTAAGTAACCTGCTGAGACCTCAACATCAGAATTTAAAAGTAAGAAATATTCATACCCCTTAAGCATAGCTAAACCTCGGTTGTAACCACCCGTGAAACCATAATTCTTATCTAGTTCTACAATTTTTACAGAATTGAACTGCTCACGAAGCACACATAAAGAATTATCATCAGAACCATTATCTATGACAACAACATCTGCTATAGCTCTATCTGTAAAGTTCACTACAGAAGGCAAAAATTTACATAAAAAATCGGCACCATTCCAATTTAAGATTACAACAGCTGTTTTTTGTGACATACTATAAATTATTTAAATGAAATGTAATAACACCTCTTTTTTATACCTTTTTTCTAAGATTCTAGCAATGTAACGCATGACCTTTCTTCTTAGTTCAAACTCGTCAACCATGTACATACCTCCATTACCACGACGGAGACCTATAACCATTAATATAGAATCATTGCCAAGCAACATCTTACATATTTCTGCCGCAGGACCTTTAACATTTTTATAAAACTCATAGTTCTGTAGCATATCATAAACCTTATTAAGAGTAACAAGACTTTCAGTTATCATATCTACCCCCTTCATGTGCCATGCTGGCTGAATATCAGGATCTAAAGATACAGCATCTTTCTTAATATCTATACCTTTAATCTCACTTACATTCTTAGCTAGGTGGTAACCACAAATAACCTTCTGACCTTCATGATTATCTAACATGGAAATCAACTCACTATTATAATCATCAGTGATAGGTAAACATGAACTTAGAAGCAACCTTTTGACCTTACGTATGGTGATAACACCACAACTAATATCATCATTAGTGTAACCCTTATCATAATCTACCGCTTTATCTAGTACCCTTTGCGCCAACTCCTCAGATGAAATATCAGTTTTCTCTCCCAAAATTTGCTGTATATATGAATCCACATTAGAACGATTCCAACCAAAAGGAAAATCATTAGTCCCTAAACCACTCTGAGTTACCCCATCACTCATAAAAACTATCCTGTCAGAATCCTTAAACTTAAACTGAGTCTTTATGATTGCTTGAGCTCTTTTAGTTTCCTCGTTCACAACAATCTGAGTGTCAGAATCAAGAATAAGCTCCTTGCCCTCTCTATATACTAAACGCTGAGGATTGTCATACTCAATAATAGTTGCTATACCCGTTGTGTGATTTATATCTACAATAGAAAATGTTGAATAACTTAATTGACGTACACTACATACTGGCAAAGTATCAATTACCATTTTAGCAATCTTTGAAATATCATCATTCTGATAATCAAAGTTTATAATCATAGATGCTGTAAGTGTAGAAAGAATGTTCGCCTTTACTCCATGCCCCATCCCATCAGAAAGTACTGCAATTGAACGTGTACCTCCATTCGTGTGGCGAAACAAAAAAGTATCACCACAAATCCGCTCACTTTTACAATTTTGTTGGCGGTACGCTATATCACAGAATAAATTTTGACACATATAATAATTTCATAATTAAATAGACAATTCCCTAAAACAAATCACGGGATTCCCCTGTCTAAATAACGCTTAATTTCAATATTTATTAGTTTACAATGGGACAAAAGTAGGAAAAATATTTGAATATTCCCTACTGACACAGCACAAAAAAGCGCACCTTTTCATTAAACTACTGAAAAGGTGCGCTTTACAAAAATATACAAAATTAAGAGAGGCTTATAGGGAAGTTCTAGAAACTGGTTTTATTCGAAAGCGTTAAAACCCAGTTTTTATAAGTTCCCTCAATATATCAACAGTTTGTTTATCCTATTAAACGATTCATTGATACGTTCTTCTGTGATTACCCCTGCCTTTACCTGCTCAACTATAGCATCTATAGCTTGCTCAGAAATAGGATCTGTATTCCCTGGAATATTACTACTTAAAATAATCATATCTGTCCCTGCGTTTATAGTCAACGTTAACGCTTCCTTAAGGCTGTAGTGATCAGAAATTGCCTTCATGTGCATATCATCAGTAATAACTACTCCATCCCAACCAATCTCTTGTCTCAATAAACCATTGATAGTTTTATCTGACAAAGTTGCAGGATAGGTATCATCTATATTTTTATTAAAGACATGAGAAATCATTACCATGTTTTGTGACTCGTCTGAAAGCAAGGCCTTAAAAGGTTCCAACTCACGCTCTTGCCAGGTACTGGTAACATCCGTAAAGCCCTCATGCGAGTCAGCAGCCGAAGAACCATGACCTGGGAAATGCTTTATAGCTGTAATGACACCTCTACTGTTATGCTCATCTATTACATACTCTCCATGCTCTATAACTTTATTTTCATCCGTCGAGAATGAACGCCCTACCTTGGCAATTACAGGACAATTTCTGTTAACATTAACATCCACACAAGGCGTAAAGTTGGTATTTAACCCTAAATCCACTAACTGCTGAGCTATACTGCTAGCATGCATGCGTGTAGAATCTTCCTTATCTAACTTACCTAGATATTCTTGTGTCACCGAAGGCACAAAACCATATTTTGTTTTTAATCTATTTACCTTACCACCCTCTTGATCTATGGATATAATTATAGGATAATCTGCAAGCTCCCTAATCTTAGCACACATAGCTTTTAGCCTAGCCTTAGAATCCAATTTCTTTTCTACAGGCGTGATGTTATGCTCAAAAAGAATAATACCTCCGATTTTTCTTTCTTTAATATCCACAACAACAGGAGTCTTATCATTAATTTCAGTACCCCTGAAACCAATAATCAACATCCTAGCTACTTTCTCTCTTAAAGATACATCATTCTGTGCTGATGCTACAGAAAATGTAGACAATACCAAAACTAAACAAATTAATTTTCTCATACGTATTTTATTAATAATCCTAATTCTTTTATGTATACCTTACTTTCAAATTCCATGTATAAAATTAACCATTGATAAAAGAAACCATAGAAACTGCAACTACCCCAGCAGTTTCTGTTCTTAAGCGACTTTCACCCAATGAAATTTCTTTAAACCCTTTACTTTTAGCTAATTCTATCTCTTCAACAGAAAAATCACCTTCGGGGCCTATTAAAATAACACTATCAGAACCTTTAACAAGCACCTCTTTTAAAGGTAGCTTATTTTGGCTAGGCTCACAATGCGCAATATACAAATCTTTCCCTTGAAAATCACTATTTATAAAGGTTTTAAATTTTGTAAGTTCCGAAAACTTAGGGTAATATGCTTTTAATGATTGTTTTATAGCAGATAAAATAACTTTCTCACTTCTTTCTATTTTTATAATTTTTCTTTCAGAATGCTCACATTCTATAGGAGTGATAGCATCAATACCAATCTCTGTAGCCTTTTCTAAGAACCACTCAAAACGGTCTATACTCTTAGTAGGTGCTACAGCAAGGTGCAACGTATAGTCGCGCTTTTCAAAATCATTGATAGTCTCAACAACGGTAACTATACACTGTTTAGGAAAATCTTGCACAATTTCACATTTGTACATTCCACCAACTCCATCTATCAAATGTATAAAATCTCCGCATTTTTTACGTAGAACTTTTATACAATGCTTAGACTCTTCCTCAGAAAGCGTATAATTTGTACTTAAAGATAGGTCTGGTGCATAAAAAAGTTGCATAATATTCTATTTTTTAATAAAATTTCTTTACCTTTGGCAAAAATTAGGGGACTTAAGTAGAAATACACCCCCATAAATTCAAAGATAAACTTCAAAACAAAACACAAATATAACATTATCTTTTAAAATTATGAAGAAAATTTTTACTTACTTTCTTTGTTTCTCAACATTTGGCATTGTAGCTAGCTGTGGAACATCTGAAAACGCAAATTCAGAAAATCCTTTCTTTGCGGAAAAATGGAACACTCAATTTGAGATTCCTGATTACTCAATTATCAAACCTGAGCATTTCGTTCCTGCTTACGAAGAGGGTATCCGCTTAAAACAAGCTGAGATTGATGCTATCGTTGCTAACACAGAAGAACCAACTTTTGAAAACACTATCGCTGCTTATATTGACAGTGGTGAATTCTTAGGTCGTGTAAGTTCTGCATTTGGTGGTATAACTTCTGCTAACATGACAGACACTTTAAGACAACTTCAAGCTGTTATCATGCCTATGTTAACAAAACAGTCTAATGAAATCACTCTTAACGCTGGTTTATTTAATCGTATTAAAAACGTTTATGACAAAAGAGAAACTCTAGGTCTTAACGCTGAGCAACTACGCCTTACTGAAAAAACTTACAAAAATTTCGCTAAAAATGGCGCTAATCTTCCAGAAAACAAAAAAGCAGAATTAAAAGAAATCAACCAACAACTTTCTGCTTTGAGCTTAAAATTTGGCAACAACCTATTAAGCGAGATGAAAGACTTTGAATTAGTAATCACTTCAGAAGCTGACCTTGCAGGTCTTCCAGAAGGTGTTATAGCTGCTGCAAAAGTTGAAGGCGAAAACAAATGGGTTTTCACTCTTAACAAACCTAGCATGCTTCCTTTCTTACAATATGCTGACAACCGAGACTTACGTCAAAAACTTTATGAAGGCTACCTAAACAGATGTAACTATGACAATGAAACTGACAACAAAGCAGTTATTGACTCTATCATTAACATCCGTATCCAAAGAGCTAACATGTTAGGTTATGACACTCACGCTGACTACATCCTAGAAACTAATATGGCTAAAAACGCTGAGAACGTATACGCTTTATTAAACGAACTTTGGACTCCAGCTATCAAAAGAGCTAAATCAGAGCTTAAAGAAATGAAAGCTATCAAAGCTAAACACACAGGTTCTAGCGATTTTGCTTCTTGGGACTGGTGGTATTATGCAGAACGTTTACGTGCTGAAAAATACAACCTTAACGAAGACGAAATCAAACCTTACTTCTCTTTAGAAGCTACTCGTACTGGTATCTTTACTTTATGTAACAAACTTTACGGTATCTCTTTCAAACCTGTTGAAGGTGTTACTCTATATAGCGACGAATGTCAAGTATTTGAGTGTCTTGACAAAGACGGTAGCCACCTAGGTGCTTTAGTAATGGACTTCTTCCCTCGCCCAGGTAAACGTGTTGGTGCTTGGTGTTCAGGTTTCATCGGTCAAGAATATAAAGATGGTAAAAGAGTTGATCCTGTTTCTATCATCGTATGTAACTTCACTCGTCCTGTAGGTGACACTCCAGCTTTATTAAGCCTTGACGAAGTTGAAACTTTCTTCCACGAATTTGGTCACGCTCTTCACTCATTACTTTCTGACGTTAAAACTAACGGTCTTAAAGGTGTTTCTCGTGACTTCGTAGAGCTTCCTTCTCAAATCATGGAAAACTGGGCATTAAGTCCTGAACTTCTTCGCCTATATGCTAAACACTATGAAACTGGTGAGGTTATCCCTGAAGCGTTAATCACAAAAATTGAAAACTCTTCATTATTCAATCAAGGTTTCGTAACTGTTGAGTACTTAGCTGCTGCTTTACTAGATATGAAATATCACACTCTTACAAAAGTTGAAAAACGTGATCTTAACAAATTTGAAGCTGACTTCTTAAAAGAATATGGTGCTATGGACGAAATCGCTCCTCGTTATCGTACTACTTACTACAGTCACATCTTCAACAGTGGTTACTCTGCAGGTTACTATGCTTACATCTGGTCTGAAGTGTTAGACGCTGATGCTTACCAAGCATTCGTTGAAACTGGTGATTTATTCAACCAAGAGGTTGCTGAGAAATTCCGCAGAAACGTACTTCAACAAGGTGCTACTTCTGACGAAGCTGATCTTTACAGAGCATTTAGAGGTAAAGATGCTGACAAAGCTGCTTTACTTAAAAATAGAGGTTTAAATTAACATATCTCTATTCAATATATAGGAAAGGGAGTGACTCGTTTTGAGTTACTCCTTTTTTATATATCTATACTACATTGTTGAGGACAGATAACAAAAAAGTCGTTTTTTTTAAGTATCTTTGCAACTTTGAAAGCTGAAAACAAATTTTAATTACATAACATCTTAAAAGAATGACAAAAACAGGAAAAATTAAATTTAGCCGTGCCTTCTGGGTCGCTAACACAGTTGAACTATTTGAAAGAGCTGCCTATTATGGCGTTTTCATCGTTATTACTCTTTACCTAAGCCGTATACTAGGCTTTAACGACATGGAATCTGCTTCTATAGCAGGTGTTTTCTCAGCTTGCCTTTACTTCTTACCAACATTTGCAGGCGCTCTAGCTGACAAAATAGGCTTTAGATCGGCTATGCTTCTAGCTTTCAGCTTACTTACTGTAGGTTATCTAGGTCTTGCGGTCTACCCTACTTATTTACAGTCTTCAGGTCTTGTAGAATATTCTGAGACTACTAAATTTACTGGTCTTCTTGAAAGTGGTTTACGTTATGGAATTATCCCTATCATGACACTTATTGTGTTAGGTGGTTCTTTCATAAAGAGTGTTATCACTGGTACTGTAGCCAAAGAAACTACACAAGAGACACGTGCAAAAGGTTTTTCTATTTTCTATGCCATGGTAAACATTGGTGCTTTCTCTGGAAAAACTATCGTTAAGCCTTTACGTGATGCTATGGGTAATGAGGGTCTTATCACTCTTAACTACTTCTCAGCAGCTATGACTTTCTTAGCTCTTATAGCTATCTATTTCTTTTATACTAGCGCTAACCGTAGTGGTGAAGGTAAAAGTATACGTGACATTAGCAAAGCGCTTGTTAGAGTATGTAAAAATGGTCGTCTTATCACATTAATCATAATTATCACAGGTTTCTGGATGGTGCAACACCAACTTTATGCTACTATGCCTAAATATGTATTACGTTTAGCTGGTGAGGCTGCTGCTGTATCATGGTATGCAAACGTAAACCCTCTAGTAGTTGTTTTAACAGTAAATTTAGTGACT
>JAWXTP010000113.1:0-9876 GCA_044433415.1 Rikenellaceae bacterium | reverse complement strand
TAATAATTGGTTTTATTCGATTTTAGATTTAGGAGTTTTAGATTTGGATTTTTATAAATATAGGCGTGGTGGTTCCCACGGCATATTTGTAAAAAATCAAAGATAAAATTTATAAATCTAAAAGCGTTAAAATCCAATTTTTAGAAGTTTCCTTTATTGTACTGCCATATTTCCTACTTTGAAAACAGGCAGTCATACGTGAGTTTGAAAGGGATTTTAAACCGAAAATCAGTATTAAAACTCCCTAAAGATTACTCTTTGTAGTTACGTTGAGCAATTTTGATAAATTCAAAGTCAAGAGCTTCTTTGTGTAAAGTAGGAACATTGTCCACACCTTTGAATTCCCAAACAGAAACGTATCTGTAATCTTCATCGTTACGTAGAGCTTCACCTTCTTCAGTTTGATATTCTTCTCTAAAGTGACCACCGCAAGATTCTTCACGGTTAAGACCATCACGAGCCATTAATTCACCCATTTCAAGGAAGTCAGCTAAACGTAGAGCTTTTTCAAGCTCTTGGTTGAATTCGTTAGTTTTTCCTGGGATACGAACGTTTTTCCAGAACTCTTTACGAATTCTTTGTATTTCAACAACAGCTTTTTCAAGACCTTCACGGTTACGACCCATACCAACATTGTCCCACATGATGTGACCAAGTTCTTTATGGATATCGTCAACAGATTTTTGACCTTTAATAGACATTAATTTTTCAATTTTGTCTTTAACAGCTTTCTCAGCAGCGTCAAACTCAGCAGAAGTAGTATCGATTTTAGGAGTTTGAATATCTTTTGATAAGTAATCACCTATTGTGTAAGGGATTACGAAGTAACCATCAGCAAGACCTTGCATTAACGCAGAAGCACCTAAACGGTTAGCTCCGTGATCAGAGAAGTTAGCTTCTCCTAGTGCGTAAAGACCAGGCACAGTAGTCATAAGGTTGTAGTCAACCCAGATACCACCCATAGTGTAGTGAACCGCTGGGTAAATCATCATTGGTTCATCATAAGGGTTTACGTCAGTGATTTTTTCGTACATTTGGAATAGGTTACCATAACGCTCTTCGATAACGTGTTTACCAAGTCTGTTGATAGAAGTTGAGAAGTCAAGGTAAACAGCAAGACCTGTTTCGTTAACACCAAAACCAGCATCACAACGCTCTTTAGCAGCACGAGAAGCAACGTCACGAGGAACAAGGTTACCAAATGCAGGGTAACGACGCTCTAAGTAGTAATCTCTATCCTCTTCAGGAATTTGAGACGCTTTAATTTTCTTAGTACGGATTTTTTCTACATCCTCAATTTTCTTAGGAACCCAGATACGACCATCATTACGTAAAGACTCACTCATAAGAGTTAGTTTAGACTGTTGAGTACCGTGTACTGGAATACAAGTAGGGTGAATTTGAGTGAAACAAGGGTTTGCAAACATAGCACCTTTCTTGTAGATTTGCCAAGCAGCAGAACCATTAGAGTTCATAGCATTTGTTGACAAGAAGAATACGTTACCGTAACCACCAGAAGCAATAACTACTGCATGAGCACCGTGACGTTCGATTTCACCTGTGATAAGGTTACGAGCGATGATACCACGAGCTTTACCGTCAACAAGAACAACGTCCAACATTTCGTGACGAGTGTAACTTTTAACAGAACCTTTAGCGATTTGACGGTTAAGAGCTGCGTAAGCACCTAATAAAAGTTGTTGACCAGTTTGACCTCTAGCATAGAAAGTACGTGATACTTGAGCACCACCGAAAGAACGGTTGTCAAGAAGACCACCGTAATCACGAGCAAAAGGAACGCCTTGAGCTACACATTGGTCAATGATAAGGTTAGAAACTTCAGCAAGACGATATACGTTAGCCTCACGTGCACGATAGTCACCACCTTTGATAGTATCATAGAAAAGACGATAAACAGAGTCATTATCGTTTTGATAGTTTTTAGCAGCATTGATACCACCTTGTGCAGCGATAGAGTGTGCACGACGAGGTGAATCTGAAATGCAGAATACTTTTACGTTATAGCCAAGCTCACCTAGTGCAGCAGCAGCAGCGCCACCACCAAGACCTGTACCGATAACGATAATATCTAATTTACGTTTATTTGCAGGGCTCACAACTTTAATTTCTGACTTGTGTTTGCTCCACTTTTCGGTAAGTGGACCTGCAGGTATTTTAGAATCTAATATGCTCATAATATAAATTTTGTAAAGTTAAGTATGTTCTGCCATAAAATGTTATGGCTTTTTAGTAATGAAAATTACTTAAAAATTATGAATGATGTGTTTATAGGAAAAGGAACACATAGATAGGGATGATAATGAAACCCGCTGCAACTACAAAAGCGTAGATGTTAGCGATACATTGCCATCTTTTAATCCAGATTTGATTAGCAAGACCAACTGTTTGGAATGCTGACCAGAAACCGTGGCGTAGGTGATACCAAAGAGCTACAATCCAGATAGTGTAGATACCTACATAAACAGGATTTTGGAATTTAGCAATAGCTAATTCATAGCCATTCTCACCATGAAGACCCATAAAGTGTTGAAGCTGCATTTTAGCCCAGAAATCACATAAGTGAAGAGCTAACACACCAAAAACAATAATACCTAACACGAACATATTGCGTGATTGCCAAGTAGAAGAATTTTTCAAATCTTGTACTTTGTATTTCACTGGACGTGCCTTACGATTGTGTAAAGTAAGGATGAAAGCATAAAGAATGTGAACGATAAATCCTGCCGCAAGAATAGGCACGATAGGAGCCATATAGCCCATTACGTCACACGCTGTGTCAAACGCTTCTTTACCAGCTAAAATAAATAAGTTGGCAGTTACGTGTACTAACAAGAACATAATCAGAAAAAGACCCGAAATGCTCATTACCAATTTCTTCCCAATAGAAGAACTAAATAGATTACTCATAGGTTTAAAAAATTAAATTATTTTTATGTTTATTTACGTTACGTAATATTCGAAGTATTAATGTTTCAGTGGTTTATACTGATTGTGAAAGAAATAACAGTATATTTCACACATACAAATATATAAATAAAATCGCATTATTTAGCCTATTTTTTTAATAAACTAATCAATGCACTGAAATAAGTGTGTAAATTTTACTTTAGGCTAGTTTTTTGTTTTAAAAAGTAAAATTTTAAGTACATTTTTTTTAGAATGCGCTCTAATTAAAAAAAAAACTAAGATTCAATTTTTAGAAATCGCCTTATATTTCTACAATATGGTTTTTTATAGCATAAACAACTAAGTTTGCTGTGTTCTTACAAGATGTTTTTGCTAGGATATTTGCTCTATGTTTGTCGACAGTACGCTTAGAGATAAACAGCTTATCTGCAATCTCTATATTTGACATTCCTTTACATATTAAAACTAGTATTTCTTTCTCACGTTCAGATATTTCACTTAAAATATTGTAGTTGTTTAGGTGTTTTGTTTCACGTAGAGAGATTCTTAGGTTTGTTAGCAGTTCAGTAGAAAAATGGTTACCTCCGTTGCAAACAGCCTTTAAGGCTTCAAGGACTTCTGAGATTTCTGAGTTTTTCAGTAAGAAGCCTTTGACTCCTATAGACATCATCTTGAAATAATAATCTTCTTCACCATACATGGAAAGCGTAACAATTTGAAGTTGAGGATAACGTTTTAGTGCTAGGGTCGCGGCTTCTATTCCGTCCATTTCAGGCATAGAGATATCTAGCAGTACGATATCAGGTAGAGGTGCCTTTTCTAGTTTTTCTAGAAATTCTATACCATTAGAGGCTTCGGTGCATACGGTAAAATCCTCAGATTTGTTTATTAACATTTTTAGACCATTTCTAAAAAGAGTGTGGTCGTCGACTAGCATTATGTTTTTCTTTGTGTTACAGTTCATTTATTTCCAATTTTACGTTTGTTCCTAAACCTTTAATACTTTCAATTTTGAAGTTGCCATTTATAGACGAAATTCGTGAAGATATATTATAAAGACCCATGCCTTGTTTAGTTTCTTGCTCGTAAGCCTCAACGTCAAAACCTTCACCATTATCAGCAACAACGATATTCAATTTATCATCTGCTAGATTTATTTCTATGGTTATTAAGGTTGCATTAGCATGTTTTATGGCGTTGTTAACAAGTTCACATACAGTTCTATATACGATAGTTTCTGTATGTTTAGAGAACCTTCTTGCTCCTATATTACCGTTTAATCTAACCTTTAAGTTAGAGGGTAGTGATAGGAGGTTAATAAAATTTGTTAGTGCTCTATAGAAGCCAAAATTTGTTAATATATGAGGGCTAAGGTTGTTAGATATCTCTTTTAAACTTTTGATAGCTTCTTCTATTGCTACATTGGCATTGTCTAATATAGGTTTGTTTTCGTCTGTGTTATCAGACTCTTTAAGTGCACTGATAGATAGCTTTATAGATGATAATAAAGGACCTAGACCATCGTGTAAATCTTTTGAAAAACGTCTTCTTTCTTTTTCTTCAGTACTAATTATGGTGTTTAGTATACGTTTTTGCGTAATTCGTTTTTTCTCTTCAATTTGAGCAATATAGTATATAATCTGACGAGTTAAGATTACCGCGATAACACAGCTTAATGCAGTGATAACCCTGATCCAAACCATAACGTCTGCTTGGATTAGAATTTCACCCTTAAGTACATTTATATATTCAGCAACTAGCTGTATCGTCATAAGAGATAAAGTTACAGCGAACAATATCCACGCAGAGTTGAATTTTGTTACTTTGGTCATTTTCGCAGCTAAGGATACTGCAAATAGCTGTAAGATAATGGCAATTACTAATAATATTTTAAGAATCATTTCGCTTTTTTAATATATTTCTGCTAAATTAAATATAATTTGTTAAGTATGCAATTATATTTAATAATAATCGTTATATTTATGGGAAATTATATGTTGTGTGAATGCAGGATAATTGTAAATAGTTGCTTTTATTTAGCTTTAAATAAGGATTATGAAACATTCGCATAAACAAAAATGTTATACAAATAATATACAAGACAATATATGGAAGCAAATATTTTATGGGTAGATGACGAGGTTGAATTATTAAAACCTCACATTCTTTTTCTTGAAAACAAAGGTTACTCTTTGGACAAGTGCAACAATGGTTATGATGCTTTAGAAATGATTGCTTCAACACCTTATGATCTTATTATTCTTGACGAGATGATGCCTGGTATGACAGGGCTAGAGACTCTTCAAAAGATTAAGGATATAAGACCTGACACGCCTGTTGTTATGGTAACTAAGAGTGAAGAAGAAGATATCATGAACCGTGCTATAGGTTCTAAGATTGCGGATTACATCATAAAACCTGTGAATCCTAATCAGGTATTACTTTCCATTAAGAAGAATGTGCACTCTCAACAGATAGTAACTGAGCATAATACTGCCGACTACCGTTCACAGTTTCAGCAAATATCTTTGTCTTTCTCTGAGGCTAAGACTTTTGATGATTGGGTTAATATTTACAAAAAAATTGTTAATTGGGAGCTTGAACTGGAATCTTCTTCTGACAGGGGAATAAGCGAGGTGCTGACTTATCAGAAAACAGAGGCCAATAACGAATACGCTAAGTTTATAAAGAAGAATTATCTTGAATGGTTTAAGGAGAAATCTTTCTCTAGACCTATACTTTCTCATACTCTTATGAGAAATAGGGTGTTTACAACAGTGGATAAGTCTTCAAAAACAACATTCTTATTAATTGATAATTTTCGTTATGACCAATGGCTTACGATAAGATCTATAGTAAGTAATTATTTTAACACGGAGTCAGAAGATTTTTATTGTAGCATTTTACCTACTGCAACTCAGTATGCGCGGAATGCTATATTTGCTGGGCTTACCCCTCTTGCTATTGAGAAAATTATGCCAGGTCTATGGCTTAATGACAATGAAGAGGGTGGTAAGAATATGTATGAGGAGGATTTCTTACGTCGCCAGCTTAAGTCTTTAGGGAAGAACTACAAGCTGACTTTTGATAAACTTGTGAGAACAGAGCACAGTAAGAGACTGCTAGATAATTTCTCTAAGGTGTATAATGCTGACTTTTCAGTTATTATTTACAACTTCTTAGATATTCTTTCGCATGCGCGCACAGATACAGATATCATTAGAGAGTTAGCAGAAGATGAGTCTGCATTTAGGTCTTTAACACGTTCATGGTTTGAGCACTCTGATTTATGGGCTATGCTTAAGTTATTATCGGAGAAAGGTCATACAGTAATTATTACTTCTGACCATGGAACGGTGCAGGTTACCAATCCTGTGAAGATTGTAGGTGATAAGGAGACTAGTGTTAACTTAAGATATAAGTTAGGAAAGAGCTTGAATTATAAGACTAAAGATGTGTTTGAGATAGTACAACCAGAATTGGCTGGTCTTCCTAAGTCTAATATTTCATCGCGGTATGTTTTTGCAGCTAATAACGATTTCTTGTGTTATCCAAATAATTATAACCATTACGTTCGTTATTACAAAAATACTTTCCAGCATGGCGGCATCTCCATGGAGGAGATGATAGTGCCCTATATAACACTAACCCCTAAACGGGGGGTCTAGGTTTCACGTTGGGACGTTCGTGAAGGCTTTTCCCAATAACGGCCTACATTTTTCACCTTTTCCGAAAAATCAATGCTCACAGCCACCTGAGGCTGCTCCGCTTAATTTTTCGAAAAACGCAAAAAAATCAAGGGAGGCTCTAATAGCTAGGCTTTAAACGATTTCGAATTTTAAAGCCTTAGGTTTTGATTTTATAAAATAAGCCATAGCGGTTCCTATGGCGCATTTTATAAAATTAAAAGATGAGGCTTTAAAATTTGAAAGCGTTAAAGCATAGCTGTTAGAGATTTCCTAGACTACTCTTGGAAAAAGCGGACAACCGTGGACGTTAAAATTTTAAATTCCATGTAGCATCGAGCTACATGGAATTTATTTTCTAAAACAGTTGTCAGAATAGGGGAGAGATTGAGGTAGTTCTAAGTAACGAGCAAAACAAGTTTACAGAGCTAGTACTTTAACAAAACCTAAGACCAACCCCCTCGTTGACAATACGCAATAGTACATAATATTAAATATGTGCTTACTATTCCTACAGTTACAAACAGTATGAAATATGCAATGGTAATTACGGGATGAACTTTCTTTACGAAAAGCGTTAATATAAACCATAAATAAGTCGGGATAGACACAATCGACAGACTATACAAAATAATACCTAGTGTGAAAGCAACTGGCGAAGAACTATAACCTATAACACTAGGGAGTATGTTTATATCAAAAATAAATGTAAAAATAAACCACAATGCGGGATATATGCAAATGTACACATAAATACGCATGATTTTATTCATTATATCTGCTGTTTTTTGTACTACTTTTTTGATTCTTTCTGTTACTTCTACCTTCTCCATTCTATTAAATTTTATGTTTGTAAAACATCTAAATAACGAGCAAAACAAGTTTATAGAACTAGCTTTAACGAAGTCCCCACCCAATAATCAATAGAGATATATATAAACTAACTAATCCAGCAATTATAAATAGTATAAAATATATAATAGTAATTACGGGATGAATTTTTTTTACGAAAAGCGTTAATATAAACCATAAATAAGTTGGGATAGACACACCCAACAGACTATACCACATAATACCTAATATGATAACAACTGTCGAAATATTATCACATAAAGACGTAGGGACTATATCTATATCAAAATAATATGTAAAAATAAACCACAACGCGGGGTATGCGCAAATGTACACAAAAATACGCATGATTTTATTCATTACCTCTGCTGTTTTTTGTACTACTTTTTTGATTCTTTCTATTACTACTACCTTCTCCATTCTATTAAATTTTATGTTTATAAAAAAAATATTTTTAACGAGAAAACTTTTGTTGGCTAAAGATAAGAAAATTAAATCAAATTACCTATTTAATTTAACTGTATCTTTTGATTCATATATAATCTGAGTTGGAAAAGGCTCATAACCATAACGATGCTGCAACCAGAAAAATTCTTTTAGGCCAGGCAAATTCCCTTTTAGAGTTCCTCTTGAATTATTTACATCAGATTTGTCTGCTCCATACCAATCATTAAGATACATTTTTGTGTTAACCTCATATTCGTTATTAGAAATTGGAACTATATTAAAGTCAGTCGTTACATTTTGAACTCCTCCCATTAAACCATAATAATCAAATTTAGGAATTGATGATATATGACTAAAATTAGGTTTTCCTAATTTAGTTTCAAATTTTGTAGATAATTCATCAGTATTAACATCTTTGCCATCTTTAGATTCTCGAATTATATCTTCGATATTGGAAAGGTAATTTTTAAAATATTTTTTAAACGTATTATTTTTATTCAAGAGTTTAGACTGCTCACTATTTTCATCAAACAACAATCCTTTATAAGTGTTCCCATTAATAGAAATATCTTCCAGTCCTTCCCCTTTTAGAAATGCATTATTTACACGATTTTCAATATTGTCCCTATCCGAAAGAGCAAAACGATTAGTAGCCTTATAATAAGGCTTTACTTCTTCTTCAGTTTTTTTATCTAATTTTTTTAGTTTTTTAGTTCCGATTTCGCTTTTTACAGTATCAGATAATTGATTAACATCCATACGATGAGCATCCTTCCCGAAGTCATCTTGCAAATTACCCCAACTAACTGTATACGTCTTATTTAATAATTTATTTGTTGTGTTCTTTTTTTCTGACTTGTTATTTCCTAATAATGATGCAATATAACTATCATACTTTGTTGTGTCATACGTTGGAATTGACCACACTTGCTTTTGTTTAACTTGGGTTTCTTTATTTGGTTGTAAATATTGGTGTTCCTCCTCCTTATTATTCAGTAATGGAGTTTTATCATTTTCTTTACTCTTCATATTTTATTATTTATTTGATATTAAAATTTTATTTACATTGGCCAATAATACAAATATCAACCAAAAGCAAAATAAAACCAAAATGAAATAAAAGAAATTTACATTATTTGAATGTTAAGCAAAATTACTGTGTTAATTGAAAAGTATTTTTAAAAACTGTGAGCAATTAATTATTGGGGAGTTCTAGAAACAAGTTTACAGAACTAGCTTCAACGAAGTCCCCACCCAATAACCATTAGAGATATATATAAACTAACTAATCCAGCAATTATAAATAGTATAAAATATATAATAGTAATTACGGGATGAATTTTCTTTACGAAAAGCGTTAATATAAACCATAAATAAGTCGGGATAGACATAACTACTACAGTATTCCATATAACAGCTAGTATATAATAAAATAATGTTTGTTTAATTCTTACGTCACTAGGAAATATATATATATCAAAAAAATATAATAAAATAAACCACAATGCGGGATATGCGCAAATGTACACAAAAATACGCATGATTTTATTCATTACCTCTGCAGTTTTTTGTGCTATTTTTTTGATTCTTTCTATTATTTCTACCTTCTCCATTCTATTAAATTTTATGTTTGCAAAAAATATTTTTAACGAGAAAACTTTTGTTGGCTAAAGATAAGAAAATTAAATCAAATTATCTATTTAATTTAAAGAAAATAATTATTGCTAAAAGGTAATACTGTTAAGCCCTGATAAAGCTGACAGGGGCGCGACTCAGTACAATACAGTAAAACCTATACAAAATTGATATTCAATCGATTCTATATAGGTTTTTACTGTGTTAGCATTTACTACATGACAAAAATTCAAAAAAACCTCATAAATATATGAAATTCAATTAAATAAGTGTCTTAAAAATTTGTATAAGTCCCTGATTTTCAGTATCTTTATAGTTTAAAAACTAT
>JAWXTP010000112.1:0-9982 GCA_044433415.1 Rikenellaceae bacterium | reverse complement strand
AAAATTTTATCGCTTAGGCGGAATAAATTTGAGCCTGGCTCCGATTTGTTTCGCCTTTTCTTATGTCCCTATAGTTTCTTGACCTCAATTCAGTTGCATTTGCAGGTTGAATTCAGCATAGTTTATATTTAACAGCCTCTTCATTTTTGTACATCGTACTAGACAAAAGTATATAAATATTTGTTAAGTGTACTATTTTTTAACATAATATCACATATTTAATGTATTTTTATGAAAAATTTTACAATTTATTAATCTCATTTCACAAGATACAACTTTATAAAAATAAAACTAGAAAAAAAACATTGCATAACTAGATATTTTAGTTATATTTGCAGTATCACTATTAAAGAAACTAAACAATAAAACACTATGGAAAAAATAACATCAAAAGAGGAAAAGATAATGGAATTATTTTGGGAGCACGAAAAGTTGTTCATAAGAGAAATCCTAGAGTTAATTCCAAATCCAAAACCTCATTTCAACACTATATCAACTGTTGTGAGAAGCCTAGAAGAAAAAGGCTATTTATACCATAAAGCCTATGGAAACTCTCACCGCTATTACACAAACATCAGCAAAGAGGAATTTAAAAGCAGTTCTATAAGATCTGTGGTAAGTAAATATTTCAACAACTCTATTTTCTCTATGGTATCAACCTTAGTTTCAAATAAGGAGCTTTCTGCCGATGAATTAAAAGAGCTTAAAGACCTTG
The DNA here is from genome assembly GCA_044433415.1 of Rikenellaceae bacterium. GTDB lineage: Bacteria > Bacteroidota > Bacteroidia > Bacteroidales > Rikenellaceae > JAWXTP01. The sequence continues at coordinate 9,267 of JAWXTP010000112.1, read as the reverse complement.
TAAAAAAAGCTGAGAAGGCTGAGAAAGCTGAAAAAGCAGACTAGGCTAGCATATACCCACAAAAAAAGAATAAAGAAGAAAGGAGAATAAATATGGAATTTGGATTATTAGCTGTTTATCTGATAAAGGCTACTATATACATGTTAGCACTCTATATGTTTAACAAATTAGTTTTGTCAAAAAACACCTTCCACCGCATGAATAGATTTATGTGGTTGGGTGTTTTGGTGTGTTCTTTTTTGTTACCTCTATTAAAGGTAGAAAGTCAGGCTATTCACCAAGCTGTAATATCTTCTGACTTAAATGCGCTTATTAATACAAGTGAAAAGCTACACTCTGATACTGTTAGTAGCTCTTCCTCTAATACAACTAATTTCACTCAATTTGCGTGTTATACTTATCTATTTGGAGTTCTTGCGTTTACTATCTACTACCTTATCACTTATTCTTCTCTTATAAAATTCCTAAGGAGCATTTCACGTTTATCTAACGACACTAGTGCGTACGAATCTACATTTAGGGAATGTGAGACTCTTAGTAACACCACAAGAAAGATACGTTACATTGTTCACAATCAAGACATAGCACCTTTCAGCTGGTTTAACTACATAGTATTATCAGAAAAAAACCTTGAAGAAGCTGGGAAAGATATAATTTTACATGAACTAGCGCACAGCCGCCAACGTCATTCTTTAGATATTACAACAGTAAACATAGCTTCTATTTTACTTTGGTTTAACCCTACAGTTTGGCTTATAAAACGTGAACTTCAACAAGTTCATGAGTATTTGGCAGATGAAGATGTTCTAACTCACGGCACTAGCATGCGCGACTATCAACTACTACTGATAAAGGAAAGTAGCAGTTCATACATGTATTCACTATCTAACAACTTCTTCCAAAGCAGCCTTAAGAAACGTATGTTGATGATGCTGAAAGAGAAGTCTAACAAGTGGTCAGCAGCTAAGAGCTTGATAGTAGTTCCTACTGTAGCTTTAGCATCTTTACTTATCGCTAGTCCTTTTATTGCTAATAACTTAAGAGGCATTTCTACTGTCACATTATGGGATGAAGCTCCTCTAGTTACTGAGGACAAAGACACGGAAGGTATAGAGCTAGTGTTACAGAAGATGCTATAGAGCTAAGAGTTACAGGAAGCGCTTCGGTAAAAAATAAAAAATACGCAAACTATTTCATTTCAGCAAATGATAAAAAACGCGAAACCCCTACCATAACCCCTACTTTAAAAACTGAAATAAGCCCCGCTACAAATGATGTGACAATAATAGTGAATGGGAAAATCCATAACGGTAATATAAATAGCATAGATCCTAAGACAATACAGTCTATCAATATAATAAAGGATGCAGATGAGGAACTTGCAAAGAAATACAATATTAACGTTGGCACTAATGTTATTAATGTTTCATTGAAATAGGTTTTAGGATTTTGTTTTTTTAGCTTGTAGCTTGTAGGTGCGACAAGCGACTGAATGATTATAGTTATAATTTTTTATTAATATTTAGTCGCTTGTCGATGTTCCATTTGTCCCAACTGTCCCTTGAACAATTTTCCCATCAATCTTTCCACGCTTGTCGCACCTACAAGCTACAAGCTACAAGCTACAAGCTACAAGCTAACAATCGTTTCATACAACTCCTGGATTTTACCCCAATCCAAGGTTTGCCAAAAGTTTTTCACAAAATCGGCTCTTCTATTTTGGTGGTCAAGGTAGTAAGCATGCTCCCATACATCAATTACCAAGATAGGTTCTCTACCCTCTCTCACAGGAGTCCAAGCATTGTATGTAGGTACTATTTCCAATTCTTTACCACTAATTACAAGAAATACCCAACCTGAACCGAAATGTTTTATTGCAGCATCAGAGAACTGCTCTTTCATAGCACCAAACGAACCGAACGACATTTCTATAGCTTCAAGTAGAGCACCTTTAGGCTCTAATACCTTTTGCTTAGGTGTTAACATATCAAAATAAAGTTTATGATTTAGAGCCTGAGCGGCATTATTAAACAGTGTTCCCTCGCTTTTTTTGACTATATCAACAAGTGACATATTTTCAAACTCCGTATCAAGTGACAATTTATTTGTATTATCAATATAAGCTCCATAATGTTTATTATAATGATAATCCATTGTTTGCTCACTGATAAGTGGCTTAAAGTCTCCTAACTCATAGCTAAGAGGCGCTTTCTCGTGTATTAAAGTAGACATACTAACAGAATTTAAGATAATGTAATACATAAAATTAATTAACATGATTGTGTGATTAAGGGAAGCTCTAAATTCAAATAAAACCCGTTTCTAAAACTCCTTAATACACAAGAACAACTTTAATACCAAAAATAGAAGATTGCAATATATTCAACAAATACTTATGCTTCTGTCAATCAACCTAAAGAAGTCCTATCTGTATTCGGATTACTATCTCCTCTATCATAGCATCCTCTTCGTCTTTATCGTATTCTGTTTTTAGGTTTCCTCCGAACATACGAGTTATGTTCTGCCAGAAGAAGGCAGAGAATTTTCCTCTTAGTTCTTGTATTAATTTAAACGAAGTTTTGCCTGTTTCTCTATCTATAAGTTTCAGTAATACCATCCCTTGATACATAGACATCTTTTTCACTATAGGCATGTATTTAGCTTTTAGCATTTCCTCAACGCCTTTCACATATTCATCCTGTTCTTTTTTAGTCTTAAGTGTAACTATATGAGCTTCCATTTCTTTTAACATACGACTAGCTTCTCTAGCTATAGGATATGTAAGACGTACGGCATTTTCTAACCTAGTATAACGACGAGCACTACGTTTACTAGCAATTTTCTTTTTTCTATTAAGTTTACCTGTAATATTAGTATAGGGAAGCGTGATAGCCTGAATGGTATCTCCTTGATAAATTACGGCATAATAATGACACCCCCTTTTATAATCCTGAGAGTGTGATTCTGAAACTGTGAAAGTCAGAATAAAAATAAATATTAAATATAAAACGTCTTTTCTCATTGCTCCCACAAAAATAGTTAATATATTTACAAAAATAAAGAATTTAACTTGCAAAATATATATAAAATTTATACTTTTGCAAGAATATATAAGTTCAAGTTCCTTTAAGGAATCTATAGAAACTATTTTCAATCAGCCTACTGCTACAAAGTACGCAACATTTTATTAAACAAAAGAATTCGATGAACCCTATATTTTATATTGAAAAAGGCGATTGTGCCAACTGTTACCAATGCGTAAGAGTGTGCCCTGTAGATGCCATTTCTATAAACGACTTTCAAGCATCTATTATCCCTTCGCGCTGTATAAATTGCGCTAAGTGTGCAGATGTGTGTCCACAGAATTTAATAAAATTCAGTCCCCAGATTGAAAAGTGTAAAAATATAATACGTAATAATAACACAATTATTGCATCTATATCTCCTACATGGGTAGGTGAATTTAAAAATATCTCTATAAGTAAAATTGTAGAAGCGTTAAAACTTCTTGGTTTTACACATGTTAACGAAACTACCCTAGGCGCTGACGTTGTTATTAACGAAAGTTTTAAAAAAATTAAAGAGTCCAATAAAGACCTTAATATAACAACTCACTGTACTGTAGTTAATAACCTTATCATGAAGAGGTTCCCTAACCTTATAGATAATATGTTAACCGTTGAAACTCCTGTTATAGCCCACGCAAGACAGCTAAAACAAATATACGGAGATGACGTAAAGATAATAAATATTAGTGGATGTGTAGCTACAAGAAGTAACCTTTCTGAATATGAAGGACTTATAAGTGCATCTATCACTTATAATGAACTTAAGGAGTGGTTAAAAGAAGAGAAAATATCTATGAGAACACTTCTAGGTGTAAGCTCCTACGACTTTGAACCTGTAAAAGCTAAAGAACATACAGAATATATTGTTGCTGGTGGTGCTTACAACAAGCAGTCAGCATCAGAGATGGTATCTCCAAACTGTATGGTAGTACACGCTTCGGGACTTAATCGCGTAGCTGAGACCCTAGAAAACATAGGTAACGTAAACTTCTATAAGAAAGTCATCTTAGAACTTTTCGCTTGTAGTGGTGGGTGCATCTTTGGTGACAGTGCCGCCCAGAAAAGAGACCAATTTGTAAAGCTAAATAAGATAAAGGATTACGACTTGGAGAATTTGAAAAACCCTACTCCTAACATGCCTATAGTGTCACTTAACAAGAATTTCTATTCGCAATATATAAATGACAAAATAGATGGTTCTACAGTCATACAAAAGCTCCAAAAGCTAACTATAGATACTTCTAAGGAGTATCTTAATTGTGGAGCATGTGGATATTCAGACTGCAAAGTATTTGTGAAACAAATGATACAGGATTACGCACATAAAGAAATGTGTTTATGGTTTAGGAAAAGTTCTGCAAAGATGTCACTTATGACTTTCATTAAGATGATGCCTTTTGGTGTTGCTATTGTGGACTCCGCACTAACTATAAGATCTTCAAATCTTAACTTCGCAAGAGCTATGGGACCTGAGGCTATTTTAGCATTTGAAACCTACCCTCTACTTAAGAAAAGGGATGCTAAAGCAGTAATGCCTTCACTTATTGAGTACATAGAAGACGTATTTAAAAATAAAAATACAATTAACAAAGACATACAAATAAAAGATAAGTTATTTAAACTATCAATCATAAAAATTGATAACATAGATAGAGTTGTAGTCATAGTGCGTAATGCTTTTCAATCAGAGATACAAAACGACGAGATTATCACCAGAACAAGGTCTGTGATTGATGACAACTTAAAGACTGTTCAACAGATAGCTTACCTCTTAGGAGAAACCGCAGCACGTACAGAAGCTGTATTACATTCAATCATTGATTCTCAAAATAAAACTGATGAAAGCATCTAAATTTTTTATAGAACTAGACTCCTCACAAGCTTATGAGGCTCAGCAAAGTGTTTCGGGAGACGTGTATCTTCAAAAGAAATACGATGGCCGTATTGTAGCGGTTTTGAGCGATGGGGCAGGTAGTGGCATAAAAGCTAATGTTATTGCATCAGTGATTTCTTCTATGGTGATAAACCACGTTTATTCCGAAGAAAGTTCACTTAGAGTAGCAAAAGCAGCTATAGAGACTTTTGCTCGTGGAGATAAGAGTGACGACATTAATCAAGCTACATTCACAATTATAGATATCAAAGAAGACGGCAAGGTCAAAGTTATAGAATTTGAAAACCCTCCTACTATCTTTTTACGAAACAACAAAATATTTAACCCTCCACAAAAGGAAGAAATAGTAACATTAAACACAGGAAAACAACTAAAAATCAATGTTATAGAATTCAAATCTAAAGTTGAGGATAGGATTGTTGTATATAGTGACGGAGTGATTCAATCGGGATTTAACACTAGGCGGCTACCTAAGGGTTGGGGCAAGGAGAAACTTAAAGACTTCATACTTGAAACCCTAGAGGAGAAACCTACAATCTCAGCACGTAGCCTTTCACGTAAGGTTATTTCCTCTGCTGAAAAAAACGATTTATATGTAGTAAAAAATGACACTAGCTGTGCTTCTGTATATTTCCGTGAACCACGTTCACTAATGGTATGTACTGGTGCTCCCTTTGACAGGAAAAAGGACACTTTCCTTGCGGAGCTTGTAGATACATATAAAGGAGAGGTTATTATCAGTGGTGGTACAACATCACAAATTATAGCTCGAGAGCTAAAACGAGAAGTTAACGTTGTTATGAAACGAGATCCTTCAGGTCTACCCCCAGTTTCCACTATGGATGGAGCTACACTAATTACTGAGGGGGTTATGACTCTCGGTAAAGTAAGGCTTTTACTGGAAACGGCAGTAGGTACTAATTTCACAGGACGTGGCACCGATAGCAGGATAGTAAGAATGCTACTTGACCATGATGTTATAGAGTTTTACGTAGGAACTAGCATAAATTCCCTACATCAACACCCTGACCTTCCTATAGAGCTAGAACTTCGGCGTAATGTGATAAAGGATATTGCTCGACTACTGGAATATAAATTCTTAAAAAATGTAATTGTGAATTATATTTAGGGTGGAAGTTACCTAGCTCCTAATTCTTAGCTGATTAGTAGCAATATTTTGTTATAAAATCACTAAAATACCCCAACATATTGCTATTGCAAAACGCTCTGAACTACAGTACCTTTGTACCATAGGTTAATTAGATAAATTCTTTTGTTTATTTGAGTCAAGGTTTTTTATTTTGTCATGCACAGTAAGCCATATTAGTACAGACAAATAAAATTTTATTCCCATAAGTATGTTGTAAGTTACAAACTTATGGGAATTCTTGTATTTAGGTGAAGGCTAACTTTGCACCACAAATTTTGTTTTTTCGGGTCTTTATCAAAATGCATGTTTCCGTATATAATGACCATTATTTAGTCGCGTGTCACTCCATACTCTGCCTCAGTTTGACCCAAGTCAACCCTAATAGTTTTTTTAGAGTTCAGTAGTACTTCCTTTACGTAGCAACCTTTCCACACTATACAAAATTAGTGATATAAAGTTAGGCATTATGGATGGGAGAAAACATGAGAATCATTGTTTTTAATTAATTGTTGCTACAAAACAGTTTAAATTCAGCAACATATTGCTATTGCGCACAGCGACTAAAAGCAGTACTTTTGTACCATAGGTTAATTAGATAAATTCTTTTGTTTATTTGAGTCAAGATGTTTTATTTTGTCATGCACAGTAAGCCAAAATAGTTCTGACAAATAAAATTTAATTCCTCAAAGTGTGTTATAGGTTACATACTTTGAGGATTCTTGTTTCTGAACATTATTTAAGGGGAGTTCTAATAATTGGTTTTATTCGATTTTAGATTTAGAAGTTTTAGATTTGGAGTTTTATAAATACAGGCGTGGTGGTTCCCACGGCGTATTTGTAAAAATTCAAAGATGAAATTTATAAATCTAAAAGCGTTAAAATCCAATTTTTAGAAGTTCCCTTAAGTCTGCTAACATTAAGATTATTTAACTCAAAACTCACATTTTGGTAAATATCCCCCATAGAGTCCAATCTATTTAACAAACAATTGCTAGTTAAGTACTAAATTTCACCTACATATTGCTATTGCAAAACAGTCTGAACTACAGTACCTTTGTACCATAGGTTAATTAGATAAATTCTTTTGTTTATTTGAGTCAAGATTTTTATATTCTAATTTTAATTAAGCCATAAAATTACGACATATAAAATTATATTCCCGAATGAGGTGTACCAATATACACTTCTTCGGGAATTCTTGTAAAAACTGGTTGTTTTTGCTCTCAATTTCAGATGTTTTTACTTATTTTAGCAATATTTAGCGTATATTTAGTTTTTTTTACTATATTTGTAACATTGAAAGCGAAAGTATTACACATTAAAAGTCTATTATGGAAAAGAAATTGACCGTTAAAATATGTACGGGTACACTATGTTACGTTATGGGAGGTGCTGAACTTCAACTAATTGACGAATATCTAAGTGACGATATCCTTGAGCAAATTGACATTAAAGGAGCTCCTTGTTTAGACCATTGCAACCATTGTGATGGACCTAAAGCGCCTTTTGTAGAAGTTGGAGATAAAGTTATTTCTGAAGCATCAGTTACAAAAGTTGTTGACGCTATTAAAGAAGCTTTAAATAAGTAAGCTAACCCCCAAGACTAATTTGAGTGAAATGTTTATTTAGGCTGAATCTTGCAAGATTCAGCCTAAAATTGTTCTAAAAAAACAAATCTAAAACTTTAAATTTCGAAATCGAATAAAACCAATTATTAAAACTCCCCTTAAATCAAAAAAACCGGAAAATTCAAAATGGAAATACATGAATTTTCTGATTTTTAAAGTGAGTTTTATAAACTATTTTTACTCAATTTCGAATTTTAAGATATTAGAAGAGTTCTCTTAAGTTTAACAAACCATTTCTATTTTAATTTCCCAACAAAGATAGTAGTATTACTTTCCTCGTCAAGGTTTTCATATAGTTCATCTAAGCGTTTCAAGATTTCAGGGTCTGTATTTTGACGTTGTTCTTCGCTAGCGTTTTCTATAATTTCCATAAGTCTCTCAGCGCTATAAGTTTCATAAAGCAAATCATCAGTTAAATTCAATAAACTTATCTTATCATCAAATAAATAATCATTTTTCAGATTCACATAGTTACCTGAAAGGTTTTCTTTGTTTATAAATATATGCTCCTTAAAACTATATGTAATACCATAAACTCTACCATTTTCTGCTACATATTCTGTATTCATTAATGACGCTATAAAGTATTTAGGCGTTTCACGATATGCAACTTTCACTTTAGTATCCGTAATATTTTCTGACTCACTATACATATCTACCTTAGTGGTAAAAATAGGGTTTATCTTATGGTTTTCTCTATCGTATTTACAAAGAGTGTCTTGCTTGTTAAAGTTTTTATTATTAAATATGTTAAAAGTGTTATTCGTCACAATAGATTTTGAGGAATTCCAATTTTTCCTATCATATACCATTATAGCTTTATCTGTCAGCGCATTGCCTTCAAAATCTTGCTGCCACACTACCCCATTTAAAGGAACACAGAATATTGTTATCACATCTTTATCATCGTCGATTATGAAATTTACATTTGAGATAGCACGCTTATCAGCTAAAGGAATCTGTCTTTTAAATTTACCTTGTAAATCATATTCTATTATACATCTTGCACCTGAATAATTAACTATAAAGATAGAGCCTCTCTTCTCACTAATACTATAATTCTCAACAAAATCACCATATTCTCCAGGACCATTACCCTGAGCTCCTATATTAGTTAAAAATTTTCCTGTTTTTCTATCAAATAATTTAGCTTGTGTTTGACTAAAACAAACTAAATAATTCTCAGAAAACGCCACAGGAGCATATTGAAATACATACGCTTCGGCTTCTGAATCTAACTGTATAATCTCCATATCCTCAACCAAATCGGATAGTTTCATATCTACAGTAGTTTTTACATCGCTTGTGTTTACCGTCACAACACCATCTACTACTGTTGCTACTTGTGTTACTGATTCTTGACACGACACTAGTATTAGAAATATACTAAAAACAAATAATTTTCTCATTATTGCTGAATTCAACCTGCAAATGCAACTGAATTCATATTAATAATTTGTTTAAATTTTTCATTTGGTGTGAGGTATCCGAGTCTTTTACGAGGACGATTATTTAGCTTGTTTTCAA
>JAWXTP010000111.1:0-10091 GCA_044433415.1 Rikenellaceae bacterium | reverse complement strand
ATGTCGTATAAACATTCTCTTGAATATATGTAGTACCCTCAAACTTCTCAATAACTGTAGCGGCAATAAGTACGCATGTAATAATAAAGTATAAAGAAAAGGCTATTTTTTTAGTCATTATATTTTGCAAAGAAAGGGGCAAGAGTTTTTAAACTCTTTACCCCCATGTTATTAATATTATAGGGTACTTCTATTAAACTCCCCCTATATAATTTATGTTATTACTAGATTGATTGTAAGAACTTAACTACAGCAGCTCTATCTTCTGCTGATAGTTCACGGAATTGGTCACTAGAATATTTACCTTGACCTTTGTGCCACATAATAGCTTCTTCGTAGTTACGAGCACGCATATCGTGTAGGTGACTACTCTCACCATTAGCAACAAGGTTTAGGTAACGACCCCAAAGAGGTGTAGTACGACACCAACCTGTACGTATGTTGTTTTTCATACCAAGGTTATGTTGTAACATATCTGTATAAGGCCATATTTTCTGATAAGGGTAAGTAGGTAGTTGATCTACTAAATCAGCATCACCCACATAATTATCAGGACCTGTAGTCCATGAAGGACGGTGGCATTTATCACAACTCATTTGAGAGAATAATTCACGTCCTCTTTCAAATTCTGTAGTTCCTGTATTACGTGCAGCAGGGACAGCTAAACCACGGTGCCAAACCATAAAATCAATATAATCTTCAAGAGGTAATTCTGGACTAAATTGTGTCGTTGCATCAACATCTGTATAACTAGTATAACGTCTTTCGCCTGATGTGCTATTAAATCTTAAGTAGTTGTAAACCTTAATCTTAGTCTCTTCCTCTGTGTCACCTATAAGAAAAGCATAGTAAGTGTCAGGTAAGGCTGCTAATATCTCTGGGTCATTTGCAGCAGCGTCAGCATAGAAATCTGTCATATAGTTTGAGTGTTGCTCACGGTTAGCGCCCTCTTTTGTTACATTAGTAATGTTCCATATAGCATTTGAACCTGCACCATATTGTAAAGTACCACGAGTTAAACCATAGGTAAATCTACCTTTACGTACAGAACCATCAGGTTGCGCCTTGTCTGCACCACGACGACCACCATATACTTCGCTTAATTGACTAGCGTATTCATCGTCAATATCATCTTCTGTAATAGCATCTAAAAGACCAGTACCATAAATTCCTATAGTAGCTTCTAATTTTACCTTGTAATTTCCATTTGTTAAATTTTCATTTTTATAGGCAAAAGCATCGTCTGGTATAATTACCTCGGGATAAATCAAATCATAGGTAGTGCCATCTGCAAACTGGTTGCCATGTTCATCAGTATACTTAAGCCATTTAATTTCTATTTTATTTTCATCTATAGGTTCTTTAAATGGACTTATAGACTGTGTTTGTGGCATACCTGTTAATTCAGATACATAAGAATCATCTTCTGCATTAGGGTTTTGCCACGTGCTACCTGTAATTCCAGAAGTAATAACCTCATCACCCCCAAATGCACCATCTGCTCCAGCTCCATACACCACAAGAAGATAACCATTACCCGTTTCTCTTGATGTAGTATTAAAACCAACCACATCATTTCCATAATCTCCTAAACGCTTGCCGTGACCATATCCAGGGTGGCAATATAAACACATTGAACGAATAGAAAGAGGTCCTTTACCACGCATAGGATACGTCTCGTCTGTTGCTTCAGTAACAAAATTGCCCTCAAAAATTCCTTCGCCATGTAGAAAAGCGTTTGCTAATCCTGCAGCATCAACAGCTTCCGAAGGTTGTTCAAAACATTTGCTTTCCCAAATAGTTGATGTACCTAGTTCACCACCTGTATAGTAATAGTCAGGAAATTCATTATTCTCGGATGTATTGTCTTGATTGTCATCGTTCGCGCAACCTACTGCAAATATTAAAGTTGCTAAAAAATATAGGTAATTACTTTTGTTTGACATAAAAATATTTTTTTTATAACAATGAGACAACAGAAATAATTCTATTGCCTCATCGTTGAAATAAAACTTATTTAATTGAGTTTTGAAAAACCAATTATTAGTTGTTTAATAAAATTGTTTCAGCATCTTCAAGAGCTTCTTGTGCAGCAGTGATAGCAGCTTGAGCAGCTAAGTTCTCTGTGCTCCAAGAAAGGTTATCTCTAAATGGAGCTGGCATAGCTTTTACAGCAGCGATAGCAGCATTAAGAGCAGCAACAGTTTCAGCAGCAGCAGTAGCATCAACTTGTGCTAATAAATAACCAATAGAGTTAGTAGCAGGTGTTGTATCTGTATCAAATGAAGATTCTGTAGTGCAAAGTTTACCCATATAAGCTTCCTTGATACCACGGATATTATTTGTGAAGTCAGAGATTGAGTTGTGGCTAAACCATGATTCAACTTCTAGTAGGCCAGTACCAGCAGAAGCAACCTCAGCATTAATAGGGTCAGCTATTTTAATGTTAGCAACTTCGTCAGCAATACCAATAGCACCTTGTAATGCTTCACTTACGCAAGCGTTGAAAGATGAATAGTAAGCATTATCAAATGAAGGTGTGCTAAAGATTTCGCCATAGTTACCACCAACAGTAACAAGACTAATTTGAGAACCAAAAGCAGTGTAATCAGCATATTTAGTAGTTGATAAGCCATCTAAATCCCATTCAGCTTCTAGTTGAAGTACACAACGGTAAAGCTCAGTACATACAGCTACTAAGTAGCTTTCTAGGTTGTCTTCAAATTCAGCATCTGTAAGTGAACCTTGACTAACAGCATATTCACTATCAAAGTTTGAAATTGAAGTTAATTTTGCATAACCATCAGCAAATAACATATATTCAATAGCGTGGAAACCTTTTAGGTCACCGCCATCAGCAGCAAGGTAATTATCAGATTCACTCCAGTTTTGGATTTTGTCCTGTAAGTCAGGAAGCACTAGAGGCCATGAGTCAATACCTGGGTCAATACCTGCTTGGTCTACTGGTCCGAAAAGGTAAGCCTCTGTACGTTCCCAAGAAATACGAGCAGCTTCCCAAGCTGTAGCAGCTGTAGCAATTAAAGTTGTTTTGTCAGCAGCTGAAGAAGATTGAATAGCCTCAGCAGCAGTTAATAAAGTTTTAGCATTAGTTGCTAATTCTGAGTAACGAGCTATAACTATATTTTCTGCATAGCTTGTAACAAAGCCATTTTGAGATTCAGTTAAGCCTTCAGTTAAATCATTATCATCTTCACAAGATGTAAATGTTAGCGCAGTTGCGCATAAAGCTACTGCAAAAAAAGAATTAAATTTTTTCATTGTTTTGTTTTATATTATTATTAGTATTGTCTAACGCATAGAACCTTTAGTAAAGAAACCAGTCCATGTTACTCCTAGTGAAAGAGTGTTTTCATCATTATAAGTAGGGTCTACCAGGTTACGCATTTGGTATTCAGCCTTTATTACAATTTGTCTCATAGGAGAGTAGTTTAAACCAAAAGCATAACACTCACGTTCCCAGTATTTGTAGTCAGGTACACCTGATTGAGTTGAAAACATTGAGTCGTAATAATCATAGCGACCAAAAGCATATAGGGTTTGATTTTGTTTAGATAGTTTATCACAGAATCCAAATAAGTTATAACCGGCTTCCATACCTATAGAAATTGCTGTTTTACCTACTGCTGGTTTTCTAGGAGTTGGAGAGTTGTTTGTTGCACCAGCATTACCTGCTGTAATAGCGTAAGAATCTGATAAGTTACCATAAATAACACCACCTCGGAAAATGAAATCTTTAGGTTTGTAAGTCCAGTCTAGAGCTCCTATTGCAATTGCTCCTTTAGCAGAGTTTGTGTAGCTATAACTATTTAGAGTATTGTTAGCACTATGACCATAGTAACCACTTAAACCTAAAGTTAAGTTTTTGACACTTCGGTTGTCAACTCTAAAGGCTCCTGCATAACTAGTTGCAATTTCGAATTCATAAACAGTACCTGCGCTACCACCAACCCAGTTTTCAGGTGAGAAACGGTCTGCATCAAGACCTGAGATAAACATAACTTCATAACTCCAATCTTTATAATCACCCCAGAAACTAGCTCCTGTTTGGTGCCATACATTAGGTATGATTTGAGCATCACCCTCTGGTCGGAAAACTCCAAAATATTGATTTGGAAGGTGATATTTATTAGTGAAACCTACAGGAACAACTATGTGTCCCATTTTTAGGTTAAGAGCATCATTCCATTTTTTATTAATCCAAAATTGCTCTAACACTACCTCACCGCCAGATTCTACTTCTGTTTCGTACTCGCCAGTCTCTTCTTCTTCAATTTCAACTGTAGCACCTACACCACCATGTTCAAATTCTATTTCAGCACCAAAACTCCAGCCTTTACCAAAATCGTAACCCACCATAAATACCGCGTGAGGAAGGTCGAAACGACCATACCCGTTATCATCAGCATATTTAGTAGGTAGAGCATATCTTTGCCAAGAGTTACTATAGTAGTGACGACTCATTGTAGCTTCACCATAGCCGCCAAAGATTATTCGAGATTCTTTTTTTTCTTCTTTAGCCTCATTAGCTTTTGTTTCCTTCGCCTCTTTGACTTCTGTTTCCAGTACCTCTATTCTTTCAAGAAGTTTTTCGTAGTCTGTCTTCTCCTGAGCATTACTCGACAATGCCGCAAAGACCATAAGTAATAGTAAACTTTTTTTCATGTTATATAGTTTATGATTTTTCACGGGTACAAAGGTATTGTGAAGAGGGTGTGTAAACAATAGCTATTACTAGGTAAAAAAGTGCAATATTTTAGGGCAATTTAGGTAATAAGTATTTTTTTATGGTATAAAATAGCTTTTTAAAACTATTTTTTGTCTAAAAGTAACATAAAATAGCTATTTTATATTTTAGAAATACACTCATAAAACACTAAAGGCAGTGTCAAAGATTCTGACACTGCCTTTAGATAAGGAGCTTCTAGAAAAGAATAGCAAGACCTGATAATAGTGTAATCCAAATTACTAATTTTCTAAATAATGATTCAGGGACAATTTTAACAATGTAAATACCTAACACAGAACCTACAAAAATAAAAGGTATCATAGAAAGACCTATTAATATAGAGTCGTAATGAATATTATCCCATACCCATATCTGTAAAGGTAGTTTTATATAATTTATAGCCATGAAAAACCAAGCACTAGTACCTACAAATACTAATTTAGGCATCTTAGCCGATAACATATAAACTGACATTATAGGTCCTGCGGCATTACCTATCATAGTGGCAAAGCCTCCTAAGACCCCATAAGCAGCTAATACCCAACTTTTCTGTGGCTTGTCACTCTTGTGTTTTTTCATTTCATTACCTATTAACACAAATACACTTATTAATATAGAAAATGCTAAAAGATATTTGAAAAATGCTGTTGGTATAAGATAATCTATTCCTATCCCAACAAAAAGTCCTAACACTGCCCACGCTAGTAATCTAACTAAGTGTCGCCAACTACAACTTCTACTATAATAAATTATAGCTCCGACGTCAGCTATACATAACAAAGGTAGAATTAACCCTGTAGAAGGTTTTGCCCCAAAAGCTAGTGCCATAATTGGTACAACTATTGTCCCTATAGCTGCAAAGCTCGTTTTACAAAAGCCTATTAAAATTGCACATAAAATTACTACCCACCATAGAGATGGGTCTGGTAGAAGATTGATAATAGTTTCCATTTTTGAAATTTTAGATTATGATATTTTGCTGACAAAAGTATAAAAAATAAACAAATTTAACCTTTTATTAATAATTCTACATTATTTTAAAAAAAAATAGATAAGAAAAGCTCTGCTTAAAGCTGTAATATATCAAAATATATATAATTTACCTTAATTTCGATATATTTTAAAATACTCATATTTAACATATTAGCACCTTTTTAAAAAGTAATTAACATTGAATATATTTCAAATATACTGAATATATCAAAAAGACCCTATTTCTGATATAAAAAAGTATATTCAAAATATATTCATGAAATATTTTTTACTTAGCTTTACGGTATTAAATAATTTTATTACTATTTTGATTAACTTTTTATCAAAGAAGTGTGATTACAAAACAAACCTATTTATCTAATAAGTTATTATATAAATAAAATCAATTTGAGAAATACATGTATTTGCAATTTAATCTCAGAGAAATACCTATTAATGATATTTTAAATAGTGTGATTAATAAGAATACAGAATTAAGTCAAACCCTGATCGTATATGTACCTTTAAATATATGTAAATCTTGTTTAAACTTACTATATGCAGACTTAAAAGAAGTAAAAAATAAAAATGTCATTTTTGTTTTCCCTAAAGTAACAGATAAAAACAATATTAAGAGAGAGAAAGGAATTATTTCTATGGGATTTCAAAATTTCTATCATGTAGATATGATTCCAGAGTTTGAAATAAATGCCCAAAATGATAGAGTTAAATATATATTATACGATGCTAATTTTAATGATATCTTTAAACTTTTTATCAAATAAAAATAAGAGATAAACAAACTAAAGAAAGGAGTAAAGGCAAGAAAATTACAGATTAACAAAAACTGAAACGGATGAAAAAGAGTAGCCTTGCATCCGTGTGCTATCTCGATACTAGGTATAGAGTTTAGCACGAACACAAGGGCTACACAAAACACAATCTGATAACGTAAAATCAAGCATACTTATTTTATGTTATCAATAAACTTGATGATATTATCACTAAAGTAATCAGTGATATATTATCACAAAATTTTTAAAAAATGAAAAGAATTAAATTTTTTACTTGCGCATTAGCTTTATGTGCTATGGGTATGGTAGGGTATAATGCTTACCAAAACTCAACTATGACCGAAGAAGAACGTCTACTTATGGCTAATATTGAGGCATTAAGTTCAGATAGTGAGAGTGATGAAACAGTGAAATGTTATTGTAAGGTCAATTGGTTTTCAAATAATATATGTTCAGCAGCAGCAGACGGCTCTTATTGTGGAGGAAATCCATGTAGTGATCAAGATGCAAACTGTAGATAGTATATAATGATAATGTAGTCAGGTCAATTATTACTAATATTATACCTGACTACATTGTAAAAATTCGATAATATGATTAAAATAAATCTAAAAATAATAGTATTAATATTGGGGTATTTACTATCCTATGGGTGTAGCAGAGACATTAACGAGATAATACATTTAGGTAAAAATAGCGAGACACAGGTAAACATAGTAATAGATACTATTGAAACAGAGATCTACAATTCATCCGCAGTAGGCAATTTTTTTGTTAAAGATAGTATTGTAACTTTTGTTGATGCGGTGACGTGTGAATTTTACGACTATACATTATCAGGAAGGTATTTAGGTACATATTTTCAAAAAGGAAGAGGTCGAAATGAAATATCTTCATTAATGTATGCTTACCCAATAGAGAATGATTCTAATGAAAGATGTCTGATTGTGGATAATTCAAATATGATTAGTTCATATCGTTTAGAAGAGAAGAAAATTTCAAAGAATGGGGTTGTAGATTTTGGTTGGGAGAATAGAAAAACAAATAAATTCCACTCACCTAGTATATATAATATATTAGCTTTTAGTGATTTTGGAGTTCGCTTTAATTTAGTGAATGATGAAACAGTAATGTTTCCTATTAGTATTATCAATAGAAATACTAAATCAGCAGACTATGTTATAGCTCAGAGATATGACTCAGGTGCCATATTTGGCGAATTGGATTTAAAATCAATGAGAGTAAAAAGGGTGTTTGGGAAGTTTCCTAATATATATAAAACCAATCCTACCCCACATCTTGAAACTTTCGATTATGCGATAAAGTCAGATACAATTTACGTAAATCATACTATAGACTCGTTGATATATGTGTATAAATATCCCGATAAGCTTTTATATACCATAGGATATGAGTGTAAGAATATAGGCAGAAATTACACTCATACAAAAAATATTGATGTAATGGGTAATTTTAAAATCGACATTCAAAACTGTGGTCTCAATAGTGGGTTGTTATTATGCAGCAATAATACTCTTTGTAGAAGTTATTTTAAGTCTGCGAAAAGTGGAGAATGTGGTTTACAGGTATATGATATAAATACAAATAATTTAATTATGGATATTAATGTCCCTAACTACTTTAAGCTATTAACTTATAAAGACGGATATTATTATGGTGTGAATTTTACACCAAAAGAGTGTGATGATTCTACGATATTGCAGCTTTATAGAATTAAAATAAATTAAAATATGAATAAAATAATTTTTACATTACTAATAGCTTTTCTAGCGTCTTGCACTAATCAAGCAAAGATAAAGAAAGATCTAGTTCAATTAATATCGGCACCAATCATATTGCCAACAGATGCAAAGGTAACTATTCATGGGAAAGATACCTTAATAAATAATCACTTTGAGAGTGAATTGAAAATGATTGTTTACTCCGATTCTCTTGGTTGTACATCTTGTGGGATAAATAAGATGTATCTATGGGATGAATTTGTGAAGTATGCAGATGGATATGATGGAAGATTAAAATTTTACTTTATATATTCACCAAGCAGTAAAGTTAATAAAACTATACGCAGAGCTTTTAAACAGAGTCTTTTTGATTATCCAATAGTAATTGATGAGACGGGAGAGTTTGAGAAGAAAAATAGTCATCTTCCACGAAACCATGCAATGCACGCTTTTCTATTAGATAAGGATAATAAAATCATTATGGTGGGCAACCCTCTACTTAATAAAGATATTGAGAAACTATTTTACGAACAAACTGCTAAATTATTGAGTAAATGATAAAACTTTATAAATTTTCACCTTACATCTTTCTTCTTATAATCACTACATATCCTGTAGTGATTATAAGCCAGTTATCCGTGCTAACTTAGAGTTGGCATTAAAACTAAGTAAAGATAGTCGTTCTGAGTTGGAAAAAGTATTGATGCACTACTCATCAAATAAAGAAGATTCTTTAAAGCTGAAAGCTGCTAAGTTTTTAATTAGTAATATGATAGGACATTTCGCCTAGGGTGTATTACCCTAAAAAAAAGTTGACTCCAAAACGAGTCACAAATGAGAGATAACACAAACAAACGCGAATCGTATTTTGATGAAGTAATCCGTCTTCATCGAGAATATGGATATGGTGAACACCGCGTATCCAGAATTTTACCCATTGGTCATAGTACAGTTTCCAGATGGGTTCGTATTTTTGCAAATGAAAACCAAAGTAATTCTACTACTATGAAAAAGAACGAACAGCCACCGCTTACTAATACATTAGAATCAACAAGTGACGTTAAGCATCTCCAAGCGGAAGTTAAACGCCTGCAATCTCAATTAGATTATGAGAGATTACGAGCAGAAGCTTACAATGAGATGATTAATGTTGCAGAAGTTCAATTTAAAGTACCAATAAGAAAAAAATTGGCGCCAAACGGTCTTAAACTTGCATACAAAGAGTTCTAAGGATTATAAAGTAACTACTATTTGCAAGCTGTTTGGCGTTACAAAGTAGGCTTATTACAAATATAATGAGAATGTATTATTAACAAATATTGCACAGGAAATAACAGTTTTAAGTATAAATCGAGTCAACTTTTGCTAGTTGTAAGAACAATAAAAGTCAACCTAAATCAGGAAATGACACTTTCAACTCAAAAAATATTAACATGAATTTCTGTTTTTTTTAATTAAAATATAACCTATTTCTAGAAATATACTAGAAAATAGCATAATTTATATATATGTAAATTATTGATATTTAATGATTTGTAATTGTTATGAGAAGGGATTTTACTTGAATATATTTCGAATATATTGAATATATTTGAAAAGACCCTAATTTCGATATAAAATAATAGATTCAAAATATATTCATGAGATATTTTTTGCTTAGCTTTACGGTATTAAATAATTATAAAATTACAAATATGAATATAAAAAAAGTAATAGACCTATCTACATGACAAAAAATCAAACACATTAAACTTATATTTTGATTCATAGCCACTTACAAGTATGTGTATTATGACTTCTAGTCCAGCTTTTACGAAATTTTTAGCTTTATAACCA
>JAWXTP010000110.1:0-10102 GCA_044433415.1 Rikenellaceae bacterium | reverse complement strand
GTGAAACATAGATTTAAGATGGAATAACGTAATAAATTGTTGTTATCATTGCAAAATTTATTGGCGGTGATTTTTGTAAATTCACCGCCAATAAAATCTTTCGACCAAGAATGGTCAAAGGGGTCGCGACAAGCGATTAAATATTGCTAGAAAGATTTTGTGAAATATTTCCTCGATTGTCGCGTCCCATTTGTCCAAAAAAAATGCCCCAATTGTCTCTCTAGCAATCTTTCAAGGTAAGCACTTGCAATTTGTTCAAAAAATGCAGTTACAACAAATTAATAATTAATCACTAGCCATTAAAAAAGGTAACCCACAACTATTACAGTCTGTGAATTACCCCTTATTAAAATCGAAAACCGTGATTATTATTCTTTAAGCATTTCAACGATTTCAGCTTTCTCTTGTTCTGAAACTGATTCGTTTTTCACGAAGAAAGAAATCATGTTTAAAACTGAATCACCAAAGAAGTGTGATTTCATACGATTTACTGCAAAATCAGCATATTCCTCTTTGCTAACTAATGGATAGTAGCAGTGGATTTTACCATATTGTTTGAAACCAACAAAACCTTTTTTTACTAAGATTCTAATGATAGTAGAAACTGTAGTGTAAGCAGGACGTGGTTCTGGAATTGCATTAACTATGTCTGATAAAAAGGCCTTATCTGTAAGCCATAAAATTTTCATCATCTCTAGTTCAACTTTTGTTAATTCTTTGTCAAGTTTCATATTCTTTATATTTTAAAAGTGGTTATAAAATCTGTAATCTGTCTTTGTAGCTAAACGCAATTAAACATCACTTAATAATATACTCATTAATGACTATATAATCGTTTTAGTTGATTACTTATTACTACAAAGGTATAATTATTTTATTTAATTTAAAACGGTTTATTTAATTATTTTGAAAATAAATTTTAACCACTACTGAAAATCAACATGTTACATTTTAAAAAAAATACTTTTTTTTGCATTTTTTTAAGAGAAAGACCTGAAAATTCATTTTTTGGTAAAAAACTCACTAATTTTAGCTATCTTGCGCTCAGTTTATACACCGTAAATTAAACTAAAAAAATAACTAAAAATCATGCAAAAAAATAATAAGAAAACAAACTCCGCAAGACTGTTAGACAAAAAAGGTATCAAATACGAACTCGTACCTTACGAAGTAGACGAAAATAATTTAGCTGCTATTCATGTCGCAGAACAGTTAAACGAAAACATAGAACAGGTATTTAAAACTCTTGTATTAAGAGGTGACAAAACAGGTATATTTGTGTGTGTCATCCCAGGCGATAAAGAAGTAAATCTTAAACTTGCGGCTAAGGCTTCTTCAAACAAAAACGCTGATATGATAGCTATGAAAGAACTACTTCCAACTACAGGTTATATACGTGGTGCATGCTCACCTATAGGTATGAAAAAAACATTCCCTACCTTTATACACCCTTCATGTCTCAACTTTGAGATTATCTATGTTAGCGCAGGAATACGTGGACTACAAATTGCGATTAACCCTAAAGAGTTAATCAGCTTTGTAGGAGCAACGGTTACTGAATTATTCTAGAAGAACTAGAAATTAGTATATTCAACATTTTATAACTACCTTTGCCCGAAAATTAACCTTACATATACGATGAAAACAGCTGACTGGCATTCTATAGTTACAACAAAAGCACTTCTAATAGGCGAAAATTCAACTCTTCAATGGAAAGATGAAGTTATTGAACACGCCATGTTCTTAGATTATTATTTCGATGCTCCTTCTTATGATTTAGGGGAAAGAAGTCGTTATAGCGAAGCTAAAACAATTTTTGAAACTCTTCTTGAGATAACTGATAATACATGTCGACCAGAACAGGTGCATGGCACTCTACTTTCTAATGACTTCTTGAAACGTTCTCCTAAAGGAAAACACATCTTAATACCTGAGAAAGAAGCTCATGAGGGCTATACTCACATCAAAAGTATATTAAAACATAATCCTACAATAGAATACATATTTGTCATGGGATTACAGGCCAATTACTACCTTCAAAAATTTGGTTTCTATAATTCAGGCGAAAATACAGATGCTTTCTTAAAAGGCGCTGAACCTCGTAGAGTGGGTATTAGTGCTGAAAAGCCTTACTACCAACCTGTAAATGCTAAGCCTTTCCGTGAGATATGCTTTAAAAAGTTTACTGTTAAGGACTACCCTCAGATAAAAATCATACCTATACTTCCAGTGAAAAGCTACCCTTTAACAGGATCTGAGCTTGTTAACTTCGGTGAGAATTTTAAAGCCTTAAAGCAGAGTTTCAAAAACGAAAATAAAAACTTGTAGAGAATTTAAAATTATTGGATTTTAAAATGACCTTAGCTAAAACTGTAAAAGGTGAGTTACATCCTCGGAACTACCATAATGGCAGATATAATTTCACGGAGCTTATAGTAGCTTACCCTGAATTAGAAAAATTTGTCGTAGAAAATAAATACGGAGATTTATCCATAGACTTCTTTAACCCTAGGGCTGTAAAAGCCTTAAATAAAGCTCTTTTAGCTTTCTTCTATGGAGTTAAATTCTGGGATATCCCTCCACATGCTCTAACACCTCCAATACCTGGACGTGCAGACTATATTCATTATATTGCTGATCTACTTTCTGTATCTAAAACACAAAATATTAATTGTTTAGATATAGGTGTAGGCGCTAATTGTATTTACCCTATTATTGGTTGTTGTCAGTATGGGTGGAGCTTTGTAGGTAGTGACGTAAATGCTGATTCGGTAAGAAACGCCCAAAATATAGTTTCTAAAAATAGTAAACTTCAAGGCAAAGTAGAAATAAGGCATCAACAAAATCCTAATTCCATATTTAGAGGTGTAGTTACAGCAGAAGATAGTTTTGAGGTTAGTATTTGTAACCCTCCATTTCATGATTCCCCAGAAAGCGCTGAGAGAGGCTCTTTACGTAAATTACGTAACCTTAAAGGAAAGAACGTCCGCAAATCAACACTCAATTTTGGCGGTAAATCTAATGAGTTATGGTGTGAAGGTGGTGAGTTAGGATTCATTACCAACATGATACATGAAAGTAAACTTTTCCAGAAGAAAATAAAATGGTTTACTACCCTAGTCT
The DNA here is from genome assembly GCA_044433415.1 of Rikenellaceae bacterium. GTDB lineage: Bacteria > Bacteroidota > Bacteroidia > Bacteroidales > Rikenellaceae > JAWXTP01. The sequence goes on along the minus strand of JAWXTP010000110.1, from coordinate 6,979 downwards.
CTAAGGAAGATAACCTTGCAGCCCTTGAAAGAGAACTTCTAAAAGTTGGAGTAAAGGAGAAAAAGATAATTTCTATGACTCAGGGTAATAAAAAAAGTAGAATACTCGCTTGGAGATATTAAAGCAGTGTTCCCTAAATATGAAACAACTTTAAAATTTAAATAAAATGTGGCAAACAGGATTAATAACAGTAGTACTTCTTGTTGTATCTAATGTCTTTATGACTTTCGCATGGTATGGTCATCTTAAATTACAAGAAACTGGGCATAGCGCAAACTGGCCTTTATATGCTGTGATACTTTTCTCATGGGTTATAGCCCTTGCAGAATATTCTTTTCAAGTACCAGCTAACAGAATGGGATTTATAGGTAATGGTGGTCCCTTTACCCTTATGCAGCTTAAGGTAATGCAGGAAGTTATAACGCTTATAGTATTTACTGTCTTTGCAAACTGCTTTTTTCAAGGTAATGAACTTCACTGGAATCACCTGGTGGCTTTCTTCCTACTAATAGGTGCTGTATACATGGTATTTGGCTTCCCTGCTAATTCTTAGTTTAATTATATCTATATTTATCGTTTCATATAATAAGCTCGCTCCATAGGGGTGAGCTTTTCTATTGAATAGCGAAGCATGGTACGGGGCATTGTTTTGTGGTGCTTGTCTAGAAAATCTATAAGGAGCAGTATATCACGCTTACCAACCTCACGTAACATCCAACCTACAGCCTTCTGGATTAGGTCGTGAGGATGATGTAAAAGCAGCTCTGAAATAGCAATAGTGTCACTAAAATCATTGTTTCGTATGAATTGTAGTGTTGAAACTATTGCTATACGCTGTTCCCAAAGCTCCTTGCTTTGCGCTAAGCGGTACAGAAGTTCACGATTGCGATTTAGTAAATGCGCACCTATAATTTTAGGGCAATTTACATCTATTAAATCCCAATTGTTGATATATTTTATATTTGTAAGGCAACCTTTATAAATCTCATCTTTCAATTCCTCGTTACCTCGTTTATAACGTTCTACAAGCACAAAAAGAGCAAGCATACGGCATTCATGATATTCGTCTTGTAATAACTTCCATATTTCATATAGCTCAACAGCACCTAGTAATTTTGCCACTGAACGTGTTTCTGGAACTGTGATTCCTAAAAACTTATCACTTTCTGCATACCCTCCTTTGCCACACTTAAAAAAGCGTTGCTGTAATTGCGCTTTTTCTGGTGAGCCAAGTGATAATAATTGCTCTTTTATAGTTTCGTATTTCATTTTACTGTTTTTTAAGAAAGTTATAAATTCTTATGCACCTTACATGGATTACCTATGGCTACAGAATTAGCAGGTATAGACTTTACAACTACACTTCCTGCCCCAATTACACAGTTGTCACCTATAGTAACCCCAGGTAGTACAGTAACTCCTCCACCTATCCATACATTATTACCTATGGTTATAGGTTTAGCATATTCCAATCCTTCATTACGTTGCGCAGCATCTAAAGGATGAGTAGCAGTATAAAAACCACAGTTAGGCGCTATAAATACATTATCCCCAAATGTGACAGGCGCTCCATCTAAAATTACAAGATTATGGTTAGAGTAAAAATTCTCACCTATAGTAATATTATAACCATAATCAAACCAAATAGAAGGTTCTATAGTAAATACTTCACCACAGCGCCCTAGCAACTTGCGAAGTAACACCTCACGTTCAGTGGTTTGTGAAGGTCGCAAGTTATTATAATCATAGCATAGTTCTTTACATAAGGCACGTTCAGCAAGCAGCTCCTTATCATAATTGGCGTTATATATCTCACCCCTCAACATCTTTTCTTTTTCTGTCATGTCTATTATTTTAAGAAATCTATTAAAACTTAAAACGCATTGATTCTTGCATCTATATTCTCACTTAAACAATCCTTGTAAAGAGTTAACTCTTGAAGGTGATAATTACCTTGTTCAAACAAGTCTTTCAGCTCAGGAATATATAGCGCTTCACTATCTAAGCCATCTACAATAAGCACACTGTAACTAGGATTCACTGTAACAGTCACACTATCATTCAACTGTGCAGGAAGGTCGGTAGTAGTCCAACTTACAGGATTAATGCAAAGTTCAGAAGCGGAAATTACAGGGTTTATAGCCTCTACAGTTTCTACAGAGCTATAACATATTGTTACACCCGTATCTGTAGCGCTAGTAGCACCTTTTATATTTGAATTCTGCAAATCATCACTTGTCACCTTATAACCTATAACGTAAGCTGCAACCAAACGCTCACGCTCCTCAACAGATAGTCCCTTAACAAGTTCTACAGCACATTTACCTCCTTGACTAAAACCTGCAATAACAAAAGGACGGTTGTCATTTTTGGTCTCTATAAAGTTATCAAAAGCATCTTTAATATCTTCCATAGCCGCAGGGAAAAGTCGCTCTACAGCTTCTTCTCCTTCCATCCATACGTCTAGCGATATTTGACGATAATAAGGAGCATAGAAATTAGTAGACTCACCAAAAATATCTTCTGCTAGCTCATAAGAATATAGCTGAGCTGCACGGTGCTCCTCATTGTTTATATCTCCATAATGGTAAGTTATACCTTCGCTATCTGTCCAATCAAAAATACATGTAGGTAAAATATAGAAAACATCTACTTCATTGGTTGGCGCGTTGGTTACATTAGTATACCAAGTATCAGAAAGAGAGTAATCAGGCTGAGCTGGCATAGGTTCATTATTACTACTCTCAGATTTTGCACATGCAAAAAACAGTAATAATGAAAGGAAGTATAGATTTATTTTTCTCATAATTATATAGTCAATAAAAAGTTAATCGTTAAATTGATTTCCAAAATTGCATAAAATTTTTGTATTTACCATAACAAACTAGATAGTCATTTTCTTTAACCGCATAATTTCCATCAAGGTTTTCATCAACAACCTTGTTGTAGATAGGTACACCGAGGTTATTTGTTAATTTTTCACCTTTTAATAAAGCTATAATTTTTAAATTAAATTCTTTCTCTAGGGCTATATCCTGCAATTTATACCCTAAAAGAGATACAGGAGCTTTAAATTTCACGATGTAATAATCAGCATCCAATCTTAGGGATTCCACATTTACATTTAAATCTAAAAGTTGAGCTAAACTCCGTGCGGCATCTTTCTCAGGTGTTAATATCATCTCTATATTAAAAGCCTCAAGCACTGCTTTATGTACAGAATCTATAGCTCGCGCATAAATACGTTTTGCATTATTCTTTTTTAATAAAGCCACCGTTTTTATAGATGCACCAAAGGCTTCTCCTATAGAAACTATAACCACATCTACAGCTCTAATTGGTAAAATAGATAGGGACTGTTCGTCTGTAGAATCCAACACAAAGGATGTTGAGATAACATCTTTTATGCTTTCTATCTTTGCTGCATCACTATCTATGCCTATAACTTCATGCCCTAAAGTAGTTAGCTCACGTGCTAACATTTGGCCATAATTGCCTAATCCTATAATTATATATTTCATTGTATTATTAAATTTAGTTTATTATTATATTTCCACTAGCATATTGTATTTTATTGTTCCTTGGTTGTTTCATAAGGCTTGTAATTGTGGTGAGAACTCCCACACGCCCTATAAACATCAACACTATAATAACCATTTTGCTATCTGTACCTAGAAGAGGTGTTAAGTCAAGGCTTGCACCTACGGTACTAAGTGCTGATATAGCTTCGAAAAATAAGGACTTCAAAGACAAATCAGGCTCAAACAAAGACAACATGAACACCGCTATAAAAATAATGTGTACGTACAGAATGAATATACTATTAGAACGTCTAATAGAATCTGTAGATAGGGCTCTATTAAAAACCGTAACTTCTGAACGTCCCTGCAAAATTGAGAAGCTCCACCTATGACCATTAAAAATATTATAAGTAATAGAGACTGAACACTAAAAGAAGCTAGGCTAACACTTGAGAATCCTGCCGTCCGTGGGCACACAGCAGTAAAGAACGACTGCACACACTTATCTAACACAGACATTCCGCGAAAGGCACCATTCCACTCTAATATTCCTATGGATATAGTCCCGACAACTATTAACACTATAGATATTGCTACAACTATCTTAGTATTAATATCATAAATATGTACCTGTCTATCAGGCATGTGAGTTTTTTGAATATAGCGTTTATAAACCCTTCGCACAAAATATTTAACCCAATCATATAGATTTACAAGTATAGGAAAACCTATACCTCCAAGGATAATTAATACGGAGATAGTCATATAGAAAGGATTATGCCCTTTTATTAGTAGCTCATTGCCAAGGTTACCTGACATGGTAGAAAATCCAGCATTACAAAAGGCGGATATAGAATGAAAAACAGAAAATGCTATTTCTTCTTTAAGAGTCATACCCATGGTGTTATGTATATCTAGAAAAATAAAAGCTGCACCTATAGCCTCTATTCCTATAGTAAAACCAAGGATATATAATAAGGTTGTTAAAAGAGAGTTCAGTGATTTGGAGCTTATCATATCATTTATGAGTGTTTGATTACTCAACGAGGTGTTACCCATGAAGAAAAGAGCAAAGAAACTTGTTAGAGTCATAACTCCTATACCACCTATCTGAATCAGTATCATTATAAACACCAAGCCCATAGGAGTAAAAACCGTCGACACATCTACCGTCGTAAGACCTGTCACACAAGTAGCACTTGTAGAAGTAAAAAGAGCATCAATAAAAGAAATTCCGTTATAGGTTGCTCGCGGAAGCATCAACAATCCTGCACCTATCAAAATGATGACTAGAAAACTTACAGAAAATATCAAAGAAGGGTTGACGCGTTTACTAAGAATTTTAACAACCCAATCTGAAAGGTGCAAAATAGAAAGCATGGCTAGTAAAATACTTTGGTAAATACCGCTATTAAGCATATGCCACACGTCATACATGAAACCAGGAGAAGGTTCTCTAAAGTATGCAGGTATGGCAGTCAAGTAAAGAAGCCCAGTCATAACCCAAGCTAATTTACCATATTGCTGTTTTATATTATTAAAGTCAAAGGCAAGGTGAAATACAGAACTTATAAAGAAAACTTTTAGGATAATACTCTTTATAACCTCTATCACAGCATATTCCTCATCTGAAACTATAAATCCATATTTAAAAACAATAGTCACAATGAAAAAAGCAGATGCAAAGATGCATATACTTTCAAGGATTTTAAGAAAAAGGTCAACATAAGGTTTGACTAACTTTTTGCGGTATAAGAGTAATCTATTTAACATAAATAACATTAATTACAAACAAAATATATGCATGTATCACCTAAATGCAGAATAAAGGTGATACATGTATATAAGGAAGTTCTACAAATCAAAGTTTGACTTATCTAAGTAGTAAATCTCACTACAAGGCTCATAAATATAAGGCACATAGTGAAAAAACTGATAGGCTACAAAACTCCTATCTTTAGAATAGGTAAGCTCTAACTTCATTATAGTATCATCAGGTTTAGTTTTTATTTTATCCAATTTCAACCAGTTGTTAGATTTTGCATCTACTGACACCTCAGTATATTTTGATGCTGGAAAATCTATGGTCTTACTAATTAGTGGACTTCCACTCTCAGCATGTACATCTTGCTTTAATGAAAAGCCTAGAAACAAAACAACAATAGTACATATAAAACATGCAGTGATAATAAGTTGTGAAAGATAAGAATAATTTTCAAAATCTACAAGCGCAATTAGTAAGGCTAGTATAGAAATTACTGCTATAAGTGTTGTAAGAGTTACTAATTTTGTAAGGCTTACTTTCTGTGTTACTATATTTTCTGGAAGGTTTATTACTGATTTCATACTTAAATAATGATTAGTGATTAATGATTAGTGATTAATGATTAGTGATTAATGCCGATAATAATTATGGCGCAAAATGGCTATTTTTACCTTATGAGTAAAAATAACGATAGTTTTAAATTGTTTTAATAATGTTTAAAACAAATTCTAAATCCTAATATTACAAAGAGAAAAAAACAGGTTCTTTTGTGGTTGGTGTGCGAATGGGAAATTACAACTACGAGAGTAGCTACATTCAGAATACACATTTGCCACAGCAAATTTTACAAATAAAAGAAGGCTTAAGTTACGACGTTTGGTGATATTATTTCTTTCGCCTACACACGTTACAGGAATGTTATTTGAAGATATACGACAACCTGCTAAGTCAAAAATACTTTGAGCTGGGGAAAATTCCTCGCTCGTTAAGTCATACGACAAATCAAACGGGTCTACATCTCCTAGCTCAGCATTAATAGGCTCTGCAACAGCTAGCTCTACACCACTACACACAGCAGCACTTTCTTTATCTGCATGACAGAAAAAGAATAGCGATAAAATTGCAAATAGTATAGTTAGCTTTAGCCTCATAATAGTACATCTGGTCCCTACAGGACGAATTATTTTGTAAATATAGCAAATATATTTGAGAAAAGCTACAGAAGTCCCCTTAAACTTTTCATTAAAAACATAAGGCTTTGTACTATAAAGCTGTATATTGTATTTTTTTTGATTGATACATAATTTAACAAGTAAACGTAAAAATAGAAATAGAAATATCCTACAGTAATTAGTTGAATATTTTTGTTCATTCTAAACTGTTAGTATATAATTAACAAAAATATTCAACTAAACTTGCTTCAAAGACTCTAAGAATTTTTCAAATCCATAATTATATTTTGAGACAGCCTCAATTTCCTTAACTTTCTTCTTTTTCGCTAGAATTTCATCATATTGAAATTTACATCTTCCGGTTCTACAAACTTACAAAATCTTATAAATACATATAAATATTTATATGTTTAGGATTTATGTTGCATTCCTGTTTCTACCTTGCTAGTTGCTATCCCATTTTTTGCAAAAGAAGATAACAGAGCCGTCAAGTCCACAGGCGTAAATTCGGACGAACCTCG
>JAWXTP010000109.1:0-10191 GCA_044433415.1 Rikenellaceae bacterium | reverse complement strand
GAAACAATTTTTGATTATATGGGTAAACTAGAAAGTAATGTTTCAAAGTTGATCAATATGGTTGGGGGATTATTGAATCATAATGAGTTTGGTGTTGCGGAAAAGGATGTATGGGTTAGTTCTTTTATTAAACAATACAAGGAATCTCACCCTGTCGAAAACTTTAAATTTGCACTTTCGGATAATATAATTCATAATCAAGATCTTCCAGCCGTTGAAGAAATTTATGATAACAATGGAGATATTGTAGATTTCAGAGTTATTGGAGGTGAATACATTTTTAGAGAAGGTGATGCTTATGACACTTATGCAATAGATATTAACCGAGATGATTTTTCACAAATCTTTGATAATATTGTTTCTAATGCGAGGAAGTATGGGTTTACAGATAAAAACCATCAAGATTATACCATAAGCATCGACATCGAGAAGGGATCTCTCGTAAATGGAAAAGAAACCATAACGATGTCTATTCGAAATAATGGCAACCCACTTGCTGCTGACTTAAAGCCTAAAGATGTCTTTAAATGGAGTATTGGTAATGGTGAAGGTATCGGTGGTGCTCAGGTAAAAGATATTGTTGAGCATTTTGGGGGTTCTGTAGAACTCGTGCAAGATATGACCAGAGAGGATGGTTTTTATGTGGAATATAGATTAACATTCCCTATATCTAAAAGTAATATTGTGCTAACATTGTAATTGAATAGACTATGAAAAGATATAAAGTACTATGGGTTGACGATCAACCTACTGAAGAATTTTTGAACGAAGCTTATGATCAAGGCTTAGACATTACTGTCGCAACGAATCATTGTGATGGTGTTGTGGAGTTGCAAAAGCCCAATGAACTTTGGGATGCGATAATATTAGATGTTAACTGTAAGAAGACCGCTAATGATGCAAATGAGTCTATTGGTAGCTTTACAGAAACTAAAGCTTACATTGATGCTAATCACTCTGGTAGTAATTTAATACCTTGGTTTGTTTACACTGGTGGTGGGTATGATGCTTTTAGTATTATTAAGTCATTTATACAAGATGATCGCAGGTGGGATGATAGAAAATATTACAATAAGCCTGCTGATATGAATATCCTCTTTGAGAATATAAAGAGAGCAGCAGATAATGTAGATACAACTAAAATCAAGCATAAGTACGCAGATGTATTTGGTATTGACAACGATATAAATTCACGTCTACTTCGAGTTTTGCAATCATTGGAGCAGTCAGATTTTTCTAATCCAGATATATTAAATAGTATTCGCAAAATATTAGAGTGGCTACGAGATCGGTTAATTGATCTTTATATTATCCCATCTGACATCCGCTTTAATGAATTTAGTAAGAAATTAGGTAATAGAAATCTGTCAGATTATGTACCTTGCTACATACAACGAAGTTTACACTCTTGCACTGAAGTGACTCAAAACGGCTCACACCTCTTAGGATCAGATGGAGATATCGCAACCTTGAAAGCTCCATATCTGAATAGAAGCACTATTTACGAAATGCTAAACATTTTAGTTTGGTATAAATACCTTATAAACGATAGAGAACAAGTGGAGACACTCGCTCGTAAAGTGGCTGCTAATATGTGAATGATAAGAAAAACAAGTAGTGTGCAGGCATGTTGCACAAAAAGTACTATCTTTGCAAATATTAACAAGTAGGTAAAAATATATGACAACAGAAAATAGACAGAGAAAAACGTCGACAAATATACAAGAGAAGGCAAACCTTATATGGGCGATTGCTGATAAGCTAGTGGGATTATACAAGCCACACGAATACGGAAAAGTGATTCTGCCAATGTGTGTTATAAAAAGATTTGAAGACATCCTCAAACCTACAAAGCAAGCAGTTATCGAGAAAAATAAATATTGCGATGAGCATAAGATTGAAGTGCGTGAACCTCTACTAAGAACAGCGGCAAAGCAGCAGTTTTATAACACGAGTGAGTTTACATTTGAGTTGTTGCTTGCCGATGCGGATAATATCCACGATAACTTCGAGTTCTACTTGTCTCGCTTTTCGAACAATGTGATCGATATTATCTCTCGTATGGATTTCCATAATGAGATAAAGAAGATACGTCAGATATTCGGTACAAAAGACGAGAGCTGCCCAAAAGTATTCAACAACCCCTACAAAGCGACCAAATGTGACTTTGCGTGGGATAGCGATTTGAGCTATACGGAGACTATTCCGTGGAAAGATGACATCGAGGAGTATTTGGATAAGAACGTGCGCCCCTATGCCGCCGATTTTGTTGTAGACGATAGCAAGACCAAGATTGGCTACGAGATTCCACTCACTCGTGAGTTTTATAAATATGTGGAGCTTGACCATAGTGATGACATCTTCAAAAGGTTCAAAGAGTTGGAGTCGCAAGAGGCGGAGTTAATGATTAAAATTTTGGGGTAATGATGAGATTATTTAAACAGATATTTTTTGTAACGTTTACGATAGCAATTGTATCGTTGTTCATATATAGTTTTGGTGACGAAAGCTCCAAATACATTCGCATTTTTATGGGTGTATTTACAGGTTCTTTATTGGGTTGTATTACCGCATTTATTAACTATTTGGGTAGTAGAAAGCAATTCTTAGAGAGCAAATATAAAGCTGCAATGGGTATAGTAGTTAATCTATACGGTATAAAATCGTTGTTTAGTGAAATCAAATCAACTTATGAAGACTCAACGCTTAATTATAATATGATTAGCGATTTGGATAGTAAAATATCGGCAATTAATACACTCTCAATCAAGGTTAATAATAAAACCGCAGATACAGAGCTGATAGGATATACACCTTTGATTTGCAAAAATAGAATAAATAAGATTTTAGCAAATTTGCAATCTGTATTCCATAAGCATTCTACTGATTTTTATAAAGATTTCTCTAAATATAATATTGATTACTTGAGGTTTAAATATGATGCCAAGCCACAAAATAACCTTTAATGAAAATTATGAAAAAAATATTAACAACAACACTAATGATTACCGCTCTGGTATCCTGTCAAAAGAGCGATATTCCTCAGTCTTCTGCGGAGGTGGCTTTCACTTCGGGTATAGAGACTCGTGTGTCGGGCACTGAATGGGATGCAGGTGATAAAATAGGAGTCTTCATGTATGGTAATGCATCTACAACTGTTTACGATAAAAACAGCAGCAATGCTCTATACACCAATACAGTAGAAGGAGAGTCAGCTAATTTTACTTCTGGTAATCCTCTTTTATTTCCTCAGGATAGTGAAGTAGACTTCATAGCCTACTATCCTTACACAGAAGATATTAAAACTTACTTTGAGGGAAGTTATGTTTCTCTTGGTGCTACAGATCAGACCACAAATGAAGCTCTCAACTCTCAAGATTTTATGACAGCAAGTATTACAGGTTGCTCAGAAGGAGATACTCCTGTACTTTCTTTCACACGTCAAATGAGTAGAATTGTTATCACTGTAGATCGTAAAGAAAATAATGCAGATGCTGCACTTTCAGATATTGTTCTTTCTAGCCTTATAGTAGATGCTAATTTTACTCTTGTTAATGGAGTGAAACAGCCTTTAACACTTGGTGAAACAGTGGATGATATAGCGCTTTTTGAAAATGAGAGCAATATTATTGAGGCTATAGTACTACCTCAAACAGCTAGCTCTGCTAAGTTGTCGTTGTATGCTGACGGTGAGTACCTTTCAGCAAGCATATCTACTACTTTTGAGGCTGGGAAGCAGTATAACTATCTCGTTTCTATAGGTGGTGACAAAATAACCTTTAGCACTGGAGAAATCACGGACTGGGATGAAGATATAATTGATAATGGTGATTTGTACTTAGATGATGTTGTTTACAGTAGTGTGGACGATCTGAACTAGATATACACAAGCGACCAAATATGATTATAAAAATATTTTAAACAGTTTTAAAAATATTCAGTTGCTTGTCGCTCCCAACGAAGTCTCAGCAAAGTCTCAGCAAAATAATAAAAAAACTAAAATATGAAAAAACTAATATTAACAGCAACTACACTAATCCTAATAGCATCTTGTCAAAAGAGTGAACTCTCTTTAGAAACTTCTACAGAAGTAGTTTTCACCTCAGGTATAGAAACTCGTGTGTCGGGTACTGAGTGGGATGCAGGCGACGGGATAGGTGTCTTTATGTATTTATATGATATACCAGAAGTGTACGACGAGAACTGTAGTAATGTCTTGTATGCCAACGCGGAGGGAGGAGTTACAACAGGTACTTTCACTTCTGAGAATCCTTTATATTACCTTAATAGCTATGTAGACTTTATGGCCTACTACCCCTACACGGAAGCTATCACTGCTAGTGGTTATAATTTTATAGTGTCATTAGGAATTACAGACCAGTCAACAGCAAAAAGCCTTAAGACACAGGATTTTATGGTGGCAAGTACTACAAAATGTAATGAAAACAACCCTCCAGTATTAACTTACTCTCGTCAGATGAGTAGGATACTTATCACTATAAACCGTAAAGTGACTAAGGAGGATGCTCTAGTGTCTGACATTTCTATTTCTAACCTTGTAGTAGATGGTACTTATACCATTGATAACGGTAAGGATAACTCCATAGTGGCAGGGTCGACTAAAGGTACTCTTTCTCTTTACGAGAACGACAGCAACGTTATTGAGGCTATTGTTATTCCTCAATCAGTGGCCACAGCGGTACTTACACTTACTGTAGACGGTGAGCCTTTCTCTACTGTCATAGCTGGCACCTTTGAGGCTAATAAACAAAACAACTACACGCTAAATATTGGTCAAGACGAAGTGATATTAAACACTGAGACTATTAGTGACTGGGAAGAGGAAGATGTGGTGGATGATTTGACTTCTGAGGTGTTTTAGGGGGGTAGGTGATAGGTTTTAGGTACGACAAGCGACTAAACATTATTTAGACCGCTTGTCGCCCTACAAGCTATCACGGGTCTTTCTCAAAATGTGTTGTAAAATATTTAACGCTCATTTAGTTGCTTGTCGTGATTTATTATTAATGCTGAGAAAAACTTTGTTTTTAAAATGTCAAAGCAGGATTCCGAATTAATGTTTTGAATTATTTTAGTGTTAAAAATAAAACATTTTTCTTGTACAGACTTATAAATATACTAGCGTAAGACCCCAAAACACACATTTTGAGAAAGACCTATTAATATTTTGAACTATTTTAGTGTTGAAAATAAAACAGTTCTCTTGTGCAGACTTACAAATATACTAACTTAAGACCCCGAAACACACATTTTGAGAAAGACCCGAGAAAGACCCGCTATCCCACTGCCCTAAAACAGCAAAAGCTGACTACTTATATAAGTAATCAGCTTTCTGTACCCCAAGCGGGAATTGAACCCGCACGATCGCAATGATCACAGGATTTTAAGTCCTGCGTGTCTACCAATTCCACCATCAGGGCAACACATTTGGTAGTGTAAATAAGAAAAATCTTATTTGAGCGGAAAACGAGACTCGGACTCGCGACCCCAACCTTGGCAAGGTTGTGCTCTACCAACTGAGCTATTTCCGCAAAATATAAAGAACATTTATATACAAAACATTGACTTGACTGATGTCGTATCGTTTGTTTTACGTATGCAAAGATACGGCTTTTTTCTTACGCTCCAAATTTTTTGTAAACTTTTTTTTCATGAAAAATAACACCTAAGGTCTTATTTGCTGATTATCAAAAGATAAAAAGCGAAAAAAATTTCACTTATTTTGTCCCTAAATTGTGATTTTAACGATTTTTCCTACTTTTTCACGTTCATAAGGAAGCTCCACCTTTATATAATTGTCCGTAAATCCAAACATTTTTCCGCCTTTCACACTAGATTCTATTAACGCTAGGCGCTCTGTGCCTCTATAGCGCTCACAAAATTCTGTATGTAACCTATCACTAAGCTCCGTTAATTTCTTTACCCTTTCAGCAGATTTCTGAGGTGACACCTTGTCTTCAAACTCTATCGCTGGGGTGTTAGCACGCTCCGAATAAGGGAACACATGCAAGAAAGCTGGGTTTATAGACTCCAAAAAGTTATAAGTATCCATAAAATCCTCGTCTGTCTCCCCTGGGAAACCTACTATAACATCTATACCTATGAACACATCCGCCATCTTAGATTTTAGAAGCTCTATCTTCTTACGGAACATCTCTGTAGTGTATCTACGTCGCATAAGCCCCAAGATTTTATCACTCCCCGACTGTATAGGAATATGAAAATGTGGCATAAATTTCGATGAGCTCACACAAAAATCTATAAGCTCCTCATGTAACAAGTTAGGTTCAATAGAAGAAATTCTATATCTCTCTATGCCCTCAACCTTATCTAAAGCCTGCACCAAGTCAAAGAAGCTCTCCCCTGTGGTACGTCCAAAGTCTCCTATATTAACCCCTGTAAGTACTATCTCCTTTTGTCCTTTGCTAGCTATCTGCTCCGCTTCCTTTACTAACGCCTCAACCGCTATGTTACGGCTAGCTCCACGCGCTAAAGGTATGGTGCAATATGAACATTTATAGTTACAGCCATCTTGCACTTTTAAAAAGGCACGTGTACGGTCATTAGATGAGAAAGATGCAAAGAAAGAAGTAAGATTCTCCGTGTCGCATGTATGTATTGTAGCTCCCTTTTTTATAGAAATATCTTTTACTAGCTGAGTCAGCGAACCCTTCTCATTATTGCCAATAACAAGGTCTACACCTTCTATAGCAGCTATCTCCTGAGGTTTCAGCTGTGCATAACACCCCGTAACAGCTACAATAGCTTGAGGGTTATTCTTTATGAATTTCCTTATCACATTCCTACATTTCTTGTCAGCATGGTCTGTCACCGAACAAGTATTTATTATGTAAATATCCGCCTTCTCGTCCTTGCCTTTAACTCTTTCAAATCCACCATCCTCAAACTCTCGTGAAATAGTTGACGTTTCCGAGAAATTTAACTTACACCCTAATGTATAAAATGCTACCTTTTTATTTATATCCATTGACTATTAATTTCTGTTTCAAAGTGCAAAAATACAACAATTATAATTACCTTTGCATAAAATTTTTTTTATTTGTGATTTATCCTAACGATTTTGAATTAAGATTGTCTTTCGACCGTATAAGAAATATGGTCAGACAGAAGTGCGTGACTCAACTAGCAAAGGATATGCTAGATGCTGTTACCTTTTCCTCAACTTACGACTATGTAAATAGTATGCTAAGCGAAACTTCAGAGATGAAGACTATATTAATGATGGAAAGCGACTTCCCTACCAGCGGATATGTAGATATAACCTACTTCCTACGCAAGATAAAAGTAGAGGGCGTATATCTAGACACTACAGAACTTCAACAACTTGTGAGAGGCTTACAGATTGCTGAGGAGCTCCTTCGTTTCTTTGCTTCTAAGGAAGCACATGTCTACCCCTTCCTTAATAAAAAAACAGAGGGTGTAACTGTTGTGGGGGATGTTATCTCTAAGATAGATACTATAGTGGATAGACACGCTAAGATTAAAGATAGCGCATCACCAGAACTACTTCGCATACGTCAAGAATTACGAAGCAAGGAACAGCAAGTAAGCCGTCGCCTTCAATCCATACTGAGGAGTGCTCAGTCAAGTGGTATAGTAGAAGAGGATGCTCAGATTACTATACGTGATGGGCGCGCTGTAGTGCCTGTATCTGCTTCTAACAAGCGCAAAATTAATGGCTTTGTACATGACGAGAGTGCTACTGGGAAGACCGTATATATAGAACCTATAGAGATAGTAGAGCTTAACAACGAGATAAAAGAACTAGAGTATGCTGAGAGACGAGAGATTAAAAAAATCTTGGTAGATTTCTCAAACTACATACGTCCCTATGTTGGGGAACTTATACTTTCTGGGGAGTTTGTCTCTACTATAGACTTCATAAAATCTAAGGCTCAGGTAGCTATAGATATGACTGCTGAGAAACCTATACTTACTAATGGCGCTTACATAGAGCTTATTGGTGCGCGTCACCCTCTATTAGAACGTACCTTGAAGCAGGATAATAAACCTATAGTTCCTCTTACACTTACATTAAATAGAGAAAAACATATATTAGTAATATCTGGTCCTAATGCTGGGGGTAAGTCTGTATGCTTAAAAACTGTGGGACTTCTACAGTATATGCTGCAATGTGGCTTCCTTGTCCCTGTAAGTCCTAATAGCAACTTAGGAATTTTCAAGAACATCTTCATAGATATAGGTGACCAACAATCCATAGATAATGACCTTAGTACCTATTCGTCACATCTTGCGAATATGAAAACCATACTTAGAAGTGCTGACAACAAATCACTAGTACTTATAGATGAGTTTGGTACAGGTACAGAACCAACAATGGGGGGCGCTATTGCTGAAACAATACTTGAAAGAATAGAATCTAAGGGGGTATTTGGTGTTATCACTACTCATTACTCTAACATAAAATATTACGCTTCTAACGCTAAGGGTGTGATAAATGGAGCTATGAGCTTTGACGTGCAGAACATAAAACCTCTCTTTGGTTTGGAGATAGGTAAACCTGGTAGCTCCTTCGCCTTTGAGATAGCACGTAAGACTGGACTTCCTGAAGAAGTTGTAAAGAGTGCTCAGGAGAAGATAGGTTCTTCACAGATAAATATAGAGAAACAGCTCCGCGAGATAGCTCGTGACAAGAAATACTGGGAGAACAAGCGCGACCGCATACGTATAGCAGAGAAGCGTACTGATGAATTAGCCGAAAAATACGAAAAGGAACTTAGCGTGATGCGTGAGGAGCGTAACCGCATAGTGTCGGAGGCTAAAGAAGAAGCTAAGCGCATAGTGTCAGAAGCTAACAGAGTCATAGAAAACACAGTACGCCAGATAAAAGAAGCTCAGGCTGAGAAAGAACGCACCCGTGTGATACGTCGTGAGCTAGAAGACTTCAAAGATGAACTTTACTCTCAGGAACAGGTGGAGAACGACCTTAAGATAGAGAGAAAGATAGAGCAACTACGTCGTAAAGAGGAGAAACGTGCTGAACGTAAGAAAAACAGGACAGGAAACCCTCAGGCAGAAACTCCTGCTCCTCAAAAACCTAAGAAACTTATCCCTGAAACAGGGGACAAGGTTCGCATAAAAGGACAGAACGTCATAGGTGAAGTGCTAAAAATTGAGAGCAAGAGAGCACTTATAGCGTTTGGACATATCTCTACACAGGTAGATATCAAGAAGCTCGAAATAGTTTCTAATGCTGAATTTAAACGACAAAATAAGCAGTCTGATATTCCTATGGGACAGTTTCTCACTAAGGAAAATGTGAACTCTAATAATTACAACACCCTAGAGAAACGTAACAACTTTACAGGACAGATAGATGTTAGGGGTCAACGTGTGGAGGAAGCTATCCGTAAAGCTGAGGAGTTTGTAGATGAAGCTACGATGTTGGGAATTTCTGAGATTAAGATTCTTCATGGTAAGGGGACTGGCGCTCTTAAAGAGGAGATACGCCGTTACTTGAAACTGAACCCTTATGTTGTTTCTGCAAAAGATGAACATGTGGAGTTTGGGGGAGCAGGGATTACTGTTATCAAACTTTCTGTTTAGTTGGGTTTAGCTTTGAAAAACGGACAATCGTAAATCTTATAATAGTTAAGAGGGTGACCCAAAAGGTTAAAAGCAAAACAATTAACCCCTGTTACATAGCGTGTAGCAGGGGTTAATTGTTTGTTGTGAGTACTTTTGGGTCGCCCTCTTTTTTGAAAACTGTTGCCTGGATCACACAGCGCAAGCGTGGAAAGATTGCTTGTCGCAATTAATAACCAATAACTAATAACCAACCTCCAACATACTATCAAATAGCAACCACTGATAAACTGATATCACTTCCACACGTCCCCCCACAATATCAATAATACGTTTCTCATCTTTAGTAATAATGAGCATACGTTTATATATAAAATGTGAAAAATGTATGCAAGAAATACTTGACAGATATTCAAATTCTGACTCAGAATATTTGTTGTCAATAATTACAAGTGAACATGCGAACGAAAGAAATCGTTATCGTAATAGATTGGGGTTTGTAAATAATAAGTTAAAAGAAATAGGTAAAATGTTAGGCTTGTCAACAACATTAACAATGTATGTTGCGCGCCACTCTTGGGCTTCGGTTGCTAAAAATAACAA
>JAWXTP010000108.1:0-10213 GCA_044433415.1 Rikenellaceae bacterium | reverse complement strand
AACACATTTGTTAACGAAATACATAGCCACACCGAGAATAACACCGCAGGGAAAAAGGTAACCCCTCCCAGGCGCGATGCTGTGGTGCTATGCACCTTCCGTGGATCTATAGGATCTATCAGTCGCTTCCTCAACGATAATATCAATACACGAGGCAGCATAAATGCAACTAGCGTACAGCTAATTACAAAAGAAAGTAAAGTTATGATCATTATTTTAGTGTTTAGTTGTTAGTGTTTAGGTTTTAGGTAATAGGTGTTAGGTGCTAGGTGCTAGGCGATAGCTTGTAGCTTGTAGGTGCGACAAGCGATCAAAAATGTTCAAGAACAACAAGCAGTTACCTCTTTAGCCTAATGTCAGTTAGCATGATGAGGGTTTGTAGGGGCTGACCTTGTGTCCGCCCTTATAATACGTTAGTATTATACAATGACCCATAAATAAGTTTGTTTGTAGTTAGTAGTTAGGACATATAATCTAATAAATGGGTCTGTGACCCTGCCTGACCGGCATTAGGTCAACCCGATTCATTTTAATTTACAATATTTAATTGTAATTAAAGTACTTTCATATCGGAACACGCTTCGACGGCGCGCTACTATCTATTTAACTTCTCTTAATGTATCTACAATTCTACCACACGCTAATCCATCCCCATAAGGATTTACAGCTTTACTCATAGAATCATAATAAGCAGAATCGTCAAGTAGTTGAGACACTTCCGAAACAATTCTTTCATAGTTAGTACCTACAAGTTTCACAGTACCTGCTGATAGCGCTTCTGGACGTTCAGTTGTATCACGCATAACAAGAACAGGCTTTCCTAAGCCAGGTGCTTCTTCTTGTATACCACCACTATCTGTTAATACTATATCAGATTTCTCCATTAAATAAACAAAAGACAAATACTCTAAAGGCTCAATAAAGAACATATTATTTAGATTAGACAAATCCTCTCCAAACACCTCAAATATAGGTTTGCGAACATTTGGGTTAAGGTGCATAGGATATACAAAATCTACTTCAGGGTACTTTTCTGTAAGTGATTTTATAGCACTACACATATCTATGAAGCCATCACCAAAATTCTCACGTCGGTGACCTGTAATCAATACTAATTTACGACCATTGTTAAGTCTACTTGTATCATAACCTGATTCTTTAATCAGATTAGAAAGTTCACTACTTAAAGTATCTTCACTTTTAATTTTATTTACAACCCAATATAAAGCATCAATCACGGTATTACCTGTCACAACAATATTGTCGTCACTTACTGCCTCTGTAACTAGGTTTTCACGACTAAGTGGTGTAGGAGCAAAATGATAGGTTGCAATTCTACCTGTAACTTGACGATTCATTTCTTCTGGCCATGGACTATAAATATTATGTGTTCTAAGTCCTGCTTCAACGTGGCCAACTGCTATTTGTTGATAAAAAGCTGCTAAAGCTGCTGTTGTAGATGTAGAAGTATCACCATGCACAAGAACAACATCTGGTGTAGTTTCTTTAAAAACATCACGTAATCCTAGAAGCACACGACTAGTAACATCATATAAATCTTGTCCTTGCTTCATTATATCTAGATCATAATCAGGCGTAATTTCAAATAAAGAAAGAACTTGATCGAGCATTTGACGATGTTGACCAGTTACACAAACTATAGTTTTAAAATCTTCTGAAAACTTTTGGAACTCTTTTACAAGAGGAGCCATTTTTATTGCCTCTGGTCGTGTCCCAAAGACTAGCATTATTTTTTTCATACTATTATTTCTTTTTAGTTGCTAACCAATACGCGAATTTTACTAAATGAATTTGTCGTTTAATACGTTTTGGTTCACGCATTAGACGATATGCAAATTCCATATTATGATCAACCCACCATTTTGGTGCACGTTGAACATTTCCTGTGTAAACATCGAAACTACCACCTAGTCCTTGAAATATTGCCTGGTGCTGTGTCTGTATTTCTTCCATTAGAAGTTCTTGTTTAGGAGAACCCATAGCAATAAATACAACATCAGGTTTCTTATTTACTATATCCTCTATAAGATGTTGTTTTTCCTCTTCGGTTTTTACATATCCATCGCGATAACCTATAATGTTAATTTTAGGAAACTCTGTTTTCAACTTCTGTACAGTTTCTTCAATTACATTAGGCTTAGCACCAACAAGATAAAATGATTTTGTTTCCTCAAATTTTGCAATAATTTTTAACCACAATTCACAACCAGCAATCTTAATAGCATCTTTAACACCTTTTTGTTTAAGTGCTAACATTGCTCCTGCTCCATCACAATAACCTATGTTTCTATTTATTATAGCACGTGTTTGATCTGTTGCATGAAGTATTTTTTCAGCATTTATAGCCACTAGAATTCCCTTCTTGTCGTTCACATAAGACAATAAAGAGTCTTCGGATGTAAAAGGGTAAACTTCTACTCCGTTAATAGGGATTTGTTTCATATTTTGGATTTATTATTTAGGCCTATTTATGCAAAAAATAATGTGAGTAAGCGTTAAACATAAATGCATTACTCCAACGCATATATGGAATTTTAGAGCTAATTCCTTTTTTTATTTGATAATAAAAATATCCTTTTTTGTCTTGCATATTTTTAATTGTCCAATTCATAACTTTCTTTACAAGTTCATGATTCGGAAGCAATTTATCAAAACGTGATAAAGTTATAAGTAACTGACCTGGACAGTGTATGTCTATAGGAAAAATATTATCGTTGTAATATTTTGGACATCCATCATTTAGGAAGAAATTATTTATATAATAGTCAAAACCTTTTATTAGATAATTATTATATTTTTCATCTCCTGTTAAATTCTGATATGCAATTAATGCATCAAGATTATAACCAGTATGAAAGCTATCAATCCAACTCTGCACAGACAACATCCCGTATACCCATCCTCCATCTTCACGTTGTCTAGCACAACACGCTTTAATAGATTGTTCTGCTAAATCCTTATATTCAATATTCCCAGTATAATGATAACAGAAACTAAGAAGACGAGAGCCTAATAATGAAGCATTAAAAACAGTGTCGTTCCCTTTTAATGGACTATATGAAAATAAGAAACCGTCTTTGTATGGTGTTCGATGTAAATCGTTTAACACAAAGTTTGCGGATGTTAACGCTACATCCAAATACTTCTTATTTTTAGTCACTTCAAAGGCTTCCATTAATGCTGTAGCACAAAAATTTGTTGCAACAACAGTCGGCGTGCACTTAGGAAATAAAAATAAACGCCTTGCTTGCCAATCAAAATTATACCCCCAACATGCACCACTATAACCTTTACTTTGAAGTGATATTAATAGTTCTGCTAGGTAGTTAATTTTATCTAAACAATCTTCTTTACTTACACCAACATCAACACCTTTTTCAATAGCTTGATATAGGTTACAATAACCACTCAAAAACAATCCAATACCTTTAGCGTTATGTTCTTTAGGGACAAGTGCTAATTTTCGTAAATTGATCGGAATGCGTTTAAATCCTTGAATAACAATTAAGCGACAAAGGGCTGACTTTTTCAGAAATGGCAACGCTTGAAACACTTTAGAGTTAAGACCATCATATGGATCCCACCCTTTAAAATCTTCTTTTTCGCAATAATTACGAAGTTTTGTGAAACTATTTAAGATGTTAACTTGTGTCATTTCTTGTTATATTTTAGTATATTACAGTGCACCGTTTAACATAAACTAATTTATAATATATAATTTATTAGCATCATTAATAAATCAGGTGTATTCGTAAATTTTAATACCAGTTAATTTTTAATATTTTTTAATAAAACATTCATGTTTCGAAACAACTTGGAAATGCATATACAGCCAATTATTGTTATTAAAGTTGAAATAACAATATATAATACCATGTACTTACTATCTAATACGGGAAAATAATAAGTATATAATAAATATATTAAATTTAGCCAAAAGACTTGCCATAAATATATTGGCATATTATACCTAACTATTACAGAACTTATGTAAACAGTTATTTTGCCTTGTAGTAGAAGTTTAGATATGCCATAAAAAAAAGGTAATGACAATAGCGATGTTACTATATAACTTAAACCAGTATAGCCTAAATTATCGAACCTAACAATAAATATTTCTGAAACGACAAATAAAGAACTTAATAATATTATTATCCAATTCTTGCAATTTTCTATTTTAACAAACTTTTTTTGAATAATAAAACCCATTAAAAAGAAAAACAACAATCTAAAAATATTGTTTAAACAAAATAATGTTGTAACATAGGGACTTATAATAGATAATAATAAAGAAATTATAACTAATATAGTAAACCATTTATCTCGTAATTTAAAAATAAAAGGTGTTATTGCAAATAAAAACAATAATACATATATATACCAAATAATTTGAATACTCCCTTCAGTTGGACTAATAATTAAGTGTAAAAGATTTACCAAAAAGAATTCTAGCCCATCATATTTTAATATACATGCGAGTACACCTACAATAAAATAATTAGGAATTATTTTATTTAATTTGGGAATTACATATGCTTTATACTCATCGATATTAAAATTTACTTGGTTTTTATAAGGGTATGTATAACTTGTCACAAAACCACTTAATACCATAAATAGTCCCATATGAAAAGAGTAAATGAATTTATCAAAATTATAATACCAATAAACATCATCCCTTAAGAATTTGTGATGCCCTAACACAACAAGTAGTATTGTTATTGAAGTTAGAATATCTACGACTCCAATTCTTTTTTTTTTATTTGTTTTCATTTAAAATTAATTCAATTTATTTAGCAACAGATGATGCCATAAAATATTGCTGAGCATATTTGTTATTGTACATAAATGTACTTATAAGCTAAATCCTCATTATTTAAATCCTTGAATAATGATTAAAAGACAAAGAGCCGACTTTTTCAGAAATGGCAACGCTTGAAACACTTTAGAGTTAAGTCCATCGTATAGATCCCACCCTTTAAAATCTTCTTTTTCGCAATAGTTACGAAGTTTTGTAAAACTATTTAAAATGTTGACTTGTGTCATTGTTTTCTTTTATTCTTATTATTTTAGCTGGAACACCTGCTAGAAAAAATTGTATTTAATAAATCTAGACATTTATAATTGAATTTTCAATTTTTTCTGCAACTGAAGATGCAAGAAAATTATTTTTAGCATATACGTGATTATAAATAGATGTTGCATTGTACAAATCGATATTATTTATATACTCTTCAATTGCTACAACAAAATCCTGAGCCTTGAAACTATCTATCATCCTACCCATATCAGAGGTAAAAAAATCTACTAGACCACCTACAGGACGAGTGACAATAGGTAAACCAAACGCCATAGCCTCCAATACCGAAGTTGGCATACCCTCGTGATAGGAAGTGAATAAGTAGAGGTCTGCGTTTTTAAACTCATTGATTAGATTTTCACCACTAAGAGCTCCTGTAAATACAATATTATAAATATTAATATCTTTAGCATATTGTTTTGCTTGGTTAAAATCATCACCATTACCAACAATTCTAAATTTTAATCTTGGATATTTGTCTAATAGTAATTTAAAGGTGCCAAGAGCTATATAGATACCCTTCTCTTTTGTTACTCGTGCTAAATAGGTAATTGTTTTAATTGTTCGCCTATATCTCTCACCTATGTCATAATTGTCAATTAAGCTATTCTCTACTTTAGTACTATATAGTAGTATAGGTTTACATATGCCCCATGAGATTAACGTTGATTTAATATTGCTAGATAATACTAGGAATGCATCTGCACAATTATATTGTCTAACAAAACTATTTGAATCAATCTTTATAGAATAATTAGGATTAAAACCATGAAAACACATAATTACTTTTTTCCTAAACAACTTCGCAAGCTTCAAAAAAATAGCATCTCTTTTCAATGCATTAGGAGCAAGTGATGGATTGATTACAACTATATTAGGATTAAATATGATTAATTTATATATAAATTTAATAACATCATATAATATCAAATATTTACCAGTTCCTTGCTGTTCTCCTCTTGCCCCAACTATATTATAATTAAAGGGGTAAGACCAATACTCTTTTAATCCAAAATAATGGTTTGCTACACCTCCTAAGTACGGTTTTTTCCAATTTGGAATATTAAAAAGTATTTTTACTTTTTTATCACTCGTTGCCATATATCTATTATTTTTGATAAATTTTTATGATATCCTCCATTTGTATTTATTGCCATGCGAGGAACTCAAAATAATTCAATATTGCCTATATTTATATAATCAGATTCGGGGGTAAATGAAATAGTATATTCAGCATCTTTAACAGCATCTATCTTTCGTTTATCAAAATATCCATTAGTGTAGCTAAAAAGGCATATATTGGTTTATCTATTGTGGTTTCAAAATAGTTTTTAGATTGTTCTAATTCACACTTTAACTTAGCATCTAGGCAATTAAGAAGTATCGAGTGACTCATTGTATACGACTGAATAGATATTAAAGGGCGGTTACATATCTGTTTTAGCTCTTGCTCTGTTATAGAAGAGCGACCTAACTTAATTGTAGTCTTAAGCTCTGTAATCTTATTGCAAAATCTAGATACGAAAGTTTTTTTTATCTCATTCGTATGATTATAAACTACATTGCATTAAAGCATATTCCCAGCAGTAATTCCCCTCAAATATAGGCTAACGAGGACAAAATAGGATTCGACATGTAAATTTCAATAAATCAAAAGGGAAGCAGTATATACTAGAACCTAATTTGCTTTTTGATCTTCGACCTACACTACACTACACTACACTACACTACACTATTTAGCATTCTCAGACCAATAATCTCATAATCCAAAATAATGTTTTGCAACACCTCCTAACATTCTAAGGCTTGGTGAATTAATTAATATATGCATATATTTTATAATACGTTATATTAAATGATTAAATAGCAATAATACAATTAAAAAACACATATTTATGACAATTTTGTATTTGTCTTTTTTGCAATATAATTTGATAGGAAAAGTAATATATTAGTGGTTATTATCGAAAATAAATTTATAATTACTGTAATCTTTTTCATTATAAGTAGCAGAATAACATGACCAAAATATAAACGATATAGATAAAATTATTATAAATATGTATAGTATTTGATTCTTTATTGTTTTTTTTGCATTTCTTAAATAAGACAATAAAAATGCTGTTGAAATGGGCGTAAAGAAATTGAAGTATAGTTCAGGTCTAAGAAATATCGTATGAGTGTTAGCAAACAAATTAAGATAAATTGTCCCGATCATTGCAATTGTATAGTAAAAATTGAATCCTCTATTTGCGTATCTTTTTGATAATTCAGAACAATAATACGAAACAAATATTGGTAATAATAGTAATACAGATCTCTGCAAACCAATTGATCTTGTTTTTTGCTCATTCTTAAGAATATCATCTAAAAAATCATTCGAAAATTCATCATAACCAAGAGTTGTAATATAAGGTGATAGCGACGAAAGACTTTCTGTCCATATAGGATTAGATCCTAAAAAAACAGATAGAATTATTAGCATAATGTTTATATTTCTATTTGTAAATACCTCTTTAGTTGATACAAAATAAAAAGGTAGCATCATTATTGCAGATTTGTGAAATAAGTAGGCAAATACAATACAAAATAAATATTTAAATAAATTTCTGTTAATAATATATTTAGTCGACCAAATAAATATACATGCAGCTAACCATTGTCGCATTCCATTCATCATAGATAAGAATGTTAGGGTTGCAAGAAATATACCTAAATAAGGATATAAATAACGGTCATTTTTAAATCGATCGTAGATAAGATAGATTTGAAAGAATGCAAATACTGCAAAGAATGCAATAGACGAAAATCCGATATTAGATAATATTTGTACAATAATTCTATATCCTAATTCAAAAGAATCACGATCAAACTGATTATTAGCTGCATAATAATCATATTGTGCTTTATAACTTAAGTGATCAACGCCAACCTGCCATCTAAATGCGGCAAAAAATGTGAAAATTGAAATAATTAAAATTACCTCAGGCGATAATAATATGGAGTTGTTACGACTGTTTATTGATTTAGTATTTTTTGATGCTAAAAGACCAAGTAAATAAAAGGAAAGAATCATAAATCCATATACAAGTATACTTATTGACATTAAATTGTTATATTTGTTCTATTATTGGTTTTAATTTATTTATTATAATATTTTCCCATCTATATTCGATTAAAGATTGCCTTATTTTTTCACAATTAATATTATCTTTATTCAAATATATATCCTCTAATGCTTTGCAGAAATCTTCCTCATTATCCTCAATTAACACCCCATTTACATTTGTTATTATCTCTTTATTACAATATGTTGCAGTTGCAATAGTATATAAACCAGACATAATATATTCAAAACTTTTTGTTACTGGTTGGTGATCATAGTAGGGCGTTATAGGCACAAATGAAACACCAATATTGCAATTATCAAAGAATGGTGTAAGCTCTGAGTTTGGAATTCTTCCATGAAAAGTTACGATATTGTTAAGATTTAATTCCTTTGTAATTTTTTTTAAATTTAATATAATATCTGGATCGACTGCATCGCCTATTATATCATATGTGATAGGTATATTGGGATAAATATCGATGAATTTTTTTAAGCCAGATATAGTTTTATGTATATCTCTACCATATAATGTTCCAACGTATATTAATTTTAAACCTGAAGAAAAGTCATGATTAACAGTTGAAATTTGGTCTGCTCCTAATGGCAAGATAGAAGACTTTTCTTTAGGGAAATCCAACTTCTCTCTTATACCCTCGGAAATTATGGTAGAAAAGTCGTATAACATAGCACACTTTCTTAAACTAGCATCATTTTTTCGATTAGTTTCAAGATTATTAGATATAGATAATGTTCTTATATCTAATATCATCTTTTTCCATGAAAGTAGTCTCTTTAAGTATATACAACCTTTAAAATAAAATACCATGATTTTACCATCAGTAAATAAAGAATAAATAATTGACATAACTAAAAATAATATTGTATTAATACCTTTCATTATTCGAGGTAAATATATAACTTTAACATTTTCAATATGCTGTTTTTTTTTGTCCGAATTAAGACACAAATAAGTTATATTATAATAATCACGTAAATAATAACAATATTTAAAAGAGTTGTTGTGATAGCCAAATTGTGTGGCGTGGATGAATAATAGTTTTTCTTTTTTCATTTCAAAATATTACTTTGTGCAAAATATACCCAAAATACTATTAATGCTATTTAACAGCTTTAAATGTTGCTTGTATTTATAATAAAGATAGACCGGCGTTATACTAAATAGGGTTGTTAAAATAAAGTTGACTCCTATATACAAATATTCATTATTTGCGATGGGGGTTTTTCTTATCAATCCTGGTAATGTGAAAAATACTAACATTTGTGACAAGTATATTTCATAAGAATATTTACCAAGCATTTCTATCATTTTACTTTTTCTATAAAAGCGTTTTACTAATGGTAGTAGGATGAATAACATATAAATATATGCTGGGAATTTATCTTCATTCCATGGTATGTCATATGCGAAATATATAGGCTCAAAATAATTCTGATTGATTATGTAAACCATTCCTAAAACTCCAAAGAAAAGATGAATAAGATTATTTCTATTATTGCTTTTATATGTGTATACACCTAAGAAAATAATGAAAAAATATCTAAAGAACAACAGCCTATAGTATTCTATTGGTATGTTTAAGTGTACGCATAAATAGTCAAAAAATATTGTTATTAATAACGAGACAACTCCAAACTTTAATATTCCTATTTTTTTATATAACTTTACAAAACAAGGTATCAAAAGCCAAAATTGTAGATAAATCCAAAAATAATACGATCCAGCACCATAACCACCTTTTTTACAGAAATTTATTAACGTTTCAATATTTATCCTCCCCATCAATACTAGTAGAACTAACTCTATAAGAATTACAACAAGAAAAGGTTTAATTATTCGATTAAAAATCTTATAAATATTAAAATAATCTGTTGGTACAGAATAATTATCAGACTCAACTTTTCTCAAGTAGTGAAATACCTGAATTAAAAGGAAAACAGGTACTGCGACTCCACCCCACAAATCAAAAAATAAGTAGTCTGTC
>JAWXTP010000107.1:0-10220 GCA_044433415.1 Rikenellaceae bacterium | reverse complement strand
ATAGCAGTTATTAAATTACATATAAAGATTGTTTTATATGTAATTTAATAACTGCTATGAGAGACTCAAAATCATATTCTTATTCATTTTCTGGAGGTACAGGTGGAATAGATAGTGTAAAGAGAAGATTCTCTTGGTTTATAGAAATAATTGAAAGAAGTATTAATGGAATTTATATAAAAATTACAGATGATAACAAGGTTACAAATAGCGAATTTTAAATGTCATAAAGATACTCATTTAGATCTTAGCAATCTGACTATACTTACTGGAGTTAATGCAAGTGGCAAAACATCTATTATTCAATCATTGTTACTACTTAGACAATCGCACACTAAGGGGGTCTTGCTTGATGATGGTTTAGAATTAAATAAACCACTATGTAATATTGGTATTGGTGATGATGCTCTATATAAATTAGCTAAAGAGCCTATTATGAAGTTTGAATTAATATGTGATGAGGCATTATATGATTTTCAATTTGATGTAACGAAGCATTACACGGCATCATATATTAAAAAGCATCATTATACTGATATTATAAATAGAGAAAATCTTGATAAACTTTCTCTATTTAATAAAAATTTTCAATACATAGGTGCTGCACGATGGGGTGGAAAGAGTAGATTTCCATTAGATACCTACTCGGTCGAAAAATTAAAGCAGATTTCTTCAGAAAATGGGCAAGGCGAATTAGTAGGGCATTTTATACACGCTTATGGTGGTGATACAGCTGTTGATTATAGTGGTATAAGTGAAGAATCTACCCTAATGGAGCAGATTATATATTGGGAAGGACAAATTAGTACTAAACTTACTATTGATGTAATTCACAGTCCCGACAAACAGTCGTTTGATATTACGTATGGTTTTGAGGGAATAGGAAATAACAAGCCAATAAGAAACCTAAAAGCAGAAAATATAGGATTTGGTATATCTTACACATTACCAGTTGTTACAGCACTATTGTCTGCTAAACCAGGGGCGCTAATTATCATAGAGAACCCAGAAGCTCATATACATCCAAATGGACAAGCGCAGCTAGCTTTACTTATAGCAAAGGTAGCTAAAAACGGTGTTCAGGTGATTATAGAGACCCATAGCGATCACATAATCAATGGTGCATTAGTAGCAATTGTAAAAGAAGAGCTATCAGCTGAACAATTATCTATTTATTACTTTGATAGAGACGAAACTACTCATACAGCTATCGCTAATAAATTAGAGGTAAACGAGGGAGGACATATCAGAAGACCACCTAAAGGTTTCTTTGACCAGATTGATATAGACTTAAAATTATTAACTGGATATTAAGATGAGTGAAAGAGCTGAATTGTATTTACTATTTCCAGTTTCTGCTGAGTTGGAGAATGATAATGAACCGCTATACCTCAATAGAATTAGTATTGTTAATGTTAAGGATGTAGATTTATTGTATGATAGGATTCTAGAAAATCAATTATTTTTTAATAATGAGAATTATTATGGTTACTTCGATTCAAAAAATCTTGAAGCCTATCTCTATCCAATAAAAGTACTGGGTGATGATTGTTACCCTTCAAGAGAAAGAAGGATAAGATTACTTGTGAATAGGTGGGGTACAGATTGGCGAAAAACGAAAAAGATTAATAGTATTAATCAGTGTTTTAATTGTACTATATCTGATGATACATTATCTGTAGTTGCAGAAAAGAAAGTCAGTAACCCTGAAAATTCTTTTCTTATTTTAGATTGCGATGCAATCAAGAATAGTGAAAGTATCAAGGTGTCTCTTGGTATTAGTGGTTATGAAATAAAGATAGATAAGCACAAATTAGATATACAGGGCATAGCTGAATGGTTTAGATATAATCGTAGACCTAGAAGAATATATAAGCATAATCCTAAGCATGGCGAAAACGGTAAGGGACAGATGCATAATAAAGGTGAGAATGTGTCTGTTCTTATGTGTAGTATAGAGGAGGCTACCGAAATGTTGCATATGGCAACAAAAATTGATGAGGATAATAAATCTTTATATTATTACGATAATAGTCGCTCTAAATATATTGCCTTTAAGTGTGATAACTATATAAAACAATCATATCATGCTTATCATACTGATAATGAAAAGGAAGTCCCTGAGGAGGTGAAGAAGAAGTTGAAAATAATTTTAATATAGATTAAGGGAACTTCTAAATTTAAAATCGAATAAAACCAATTATTAAAACTTCCCTTATGATGTATATTACATAATGATAACTAAGTATTTTAAAAAAAATATGCAGTATGAATAAGATTTTTGATAATAACTTATATAACTCGGTAAGAGATGTATAAGTAGGGTAAAATAATTATTGGTGTATTTTAAAGAGTACTATTGGAGATGAGATTTTTTGCTATTGAATTGAAAATATAGTGGATCTATATTGAGATTTAATAGTGAAAAATATCACTCCAAGAGTGCTGTTAAAAATATGGCAATAATTGTTTTACACTACTCATTCAAAGCGAGAGGCAGTGTTCAGCGCTCAATTAATTTCGCTATGGTTCAGTCGTATTGGTCTATAGGTAAGCTAATAGTGGAGGATGAACAAAAAGGAGAAAAACGAGCTGAGTATGGAAAAGCCGTATTAAAGGAATTATCCGAACAATTAACTAAGGAGTTTGGTAAAGGGTTTGATGCTAGTAATCTTAGAAATATGCGTATGTTTTATCTAGTCTTTCCAAATTGTGACGCACTGCGTCACGAATTGAGTTGGACTCACTATCGCTATTTATTGAGAGTTGAAAGTAATAAAGCAAGAGAATGGTATATGAATGAGGCAGTAAGTGAGGGTTGGTCTAGCAGGCAATTAGATAGGCAAATTTCAGTTCTCTATTATGATAGAATTTTAGCAAGCAAAAATAATAGTGAGGTTAAAGAAGAGGCAGTAGAAAAATTAAAAAGAGAAGAGGCGGAGGAGTTTATTAAAGATCCTTATGTCTTAGAATTTTTAGGTCTTCCCGAAAATCCATCACTTAGGGAGAGTAAGTTAGAACAGTTGCTAATCAGTAATTTACAAGATTTACTTTTAGAACTTGGTCGTGGATTTTGCTATGTGGCAAGGCAAAAACGAATACAGTTTGACGAAGATAATTTTTATATCGATTTAGTATTTTATAACTATATACTTAAGTGTCATGTATTAATAGACTTGAAAATTGGGAAACTCACACATCAAGATGTTGGTCAGATGGATAGCTATGTGAGAATGTATGACGAAAAATATCGCTTAGATGGAGATAACCCAACAATAGGAATTATATTATGCTCTGAAAAGAATGATGCAATTGTCAAATATTCAATTCTTAATGATGCAAAACAGATTTTTGCATCAAAATATAAATTTACTCTACCAACACCAGAAGAGCTACAAGAAAAGCTGGTAAAAGAGCGATTGAGAATAGAAAATAATTTTAATATAGATTAAGGGAACTTCTAAAAACCAGTTTCTAGAATTCCCCTATAAAACTTCAAATCTAAAACTTTAAAATTAGAAATCGAATAAAACCAAATTATAGAACTTTCCTTAAATAGTAGTGGTATGTGTAAAAAATGTACATACCACTAAATACCTAAAAATATGAAAAATAAACTTAACGCAGAGCTAGATGCTCTATTACAAAAATTTGTTATAGAGCACGTTGTTGCAAATGGTGGTGGCACATTATCTTTGGAACAATTGAATGAATATATTGGTATGTTTGAATATCGTTTCAAGGAACAATTAAAGAGAGACTTTGGAGGTTATTCGTCTGATACAATGTCAATAATTGTCAGTGAGTTATGGGGTGGACAATCTCCTGTGAAGTTAAAGAAATTAGAACATGACGACTTTGCAGAGATTCCAATGTTCCGCCAGATGGAACTTCTACTTCAGATTATTGCAGAGAAAGGTAGCCTAAAACTTACTTCCACTAAATCACTACCAGTAAAAGTTGTCAAAGAGCTATACGAGGTAGGTGTAGAGGAAGAGTTGGTAAAAATTGGACTACAAAACATATACAAAGAGAAAGATAGTCGCTCAATAATGATGCTTCGTGCTATTATGGATTTAATGTGTGTTGTTAAAGTGCAGAAAGGAGTTATGACCATCACTAAGAATGGTGAGAAGCTAATGAAAGATAGGCAGTTATTATTGGAGCATATGGTTAAATGTGCAACAACCAATTATAATCAAGGTTATTTAGACTTTTATGAAAATGAAAATATAGGCAATATTGGTGTTGGTTACTCTTTGATTCTATTATCTAAATATGGAGATAAAAAGAGGTCGCATAGGTTTTATGCTGATAAATATTTTGCTGCTTTCCCAATAATTTTGATAGAAGCGCGCTATAGTAACAAACCGATTAACGGTACTCATGTGTATTCAATGCGTACATGGGAGAGCCTGTTTTATTATATGGGGTTGATAGACTATGAGAAAAAAGGTTTTGTTATAAATGAAGAAGTTGATATAATGCGTTGTCCAATATTTGAGAAATTATTTGAAATTCAACCTCCGCAATAATTGATAAATTGGCGATTACCGGAAACCTTATGTTTTCGGTAATCGCCAAAATAATTTCCTAGATATGTTCTGTCTTTGCTTTAAGCCACAAGTTTTCAGTGTCTGAAAGATGACTAGAAAGGGTGTTGTATACTAGGTCGTGGTAATTGTTAAGCCACAGTATTTGCTTCTTTGTAAGCATGTCCTTGTTTAAGGAATGAACATCAAAAGGGAAAAGAGTAAGGGTTTCAAAATGATGAAACTCCCCAAAATCACTCTTGGAATGCTCCTTGCAAAGAATAAGGTTTTCGGATCTTATGCCATACTTTCCTGTTTTGTAAACAGCAGGTTCATTTGAAGTTACCATGCCGCATTTTAATACTACAGGGTTTTCATTCATGCGTATAGATTGAGGACCTTCGTGTACATTTAGGAAGTGACCTATGCCGTGACCTGTGCCGTGCATGTAGTTCATAGAGTGAGAACATAAAGGTGCACGAGCTAGGAAATCTAATTGAGCTCCACGAGTGTTTTTAGGGAATACTGCATTTGCAAGGTCTATGTGCCCTTGTAAAACAAGAGTGAAGTCCCTTTTTTGCTCCTCTGTAGGCGCGCCAAGATGTACAGTACGTGTAATGTCGGTTGTTCCACATAGATACTGAGCTCCTGAGTCAATAAGTAGGAAATTGTCAGGTTTCACAACACTACAGCTGTCTTTTTCGGCTCTATAGTGTACGATAGCGCCGTTTGAAGCATAGCCAACTATAGCACCAAAACTTTCACTAAAATATAATTCACTTTTAGCCCTAAAAGAAGCTAGCTTATTCCCTAAGTCGTATTCCGTAACTTCTCCTTCGCCTTTGTTAAGAGTGTCTTCAAGCCACATGTAAAAACGAGTCATGGCAACTCCATCTTCTATCATAGCCTTACGGAAACCATTAATCTCAGTGTCGTTTTTTATAGCTTTTAGACTGTTTATAACTCCGTTTGCGTCTCCCTCGAAACTAATAGAGTTCTGAGAACTAACTAGAGAAAGATACTTGTAAGAAGTGTAGTTTTTGTTTAGTATGATGTTCTTGCCTCTTAAAGACGAAAGGTAATCTTCTATTTCGGAATATTCTGATATATAGATGTTTATCTTTTTTAATTGTTCTCTTACTGTAGAGTTTATTTTGTTATTTTTTATGAAAAGTTGAGCTCCGTAACTGTCAATAACTGTGTAACATACATTCAGGGGATTAAACTCAATGTCTGTGCCACGCATGTTTAGTAACCAAGCTATCTGGTCTAAAGGAGAAACTAGGTACAAGTCATTAGCTCCTAGTGATAACTCTTTACGTACTCTGTCAAGTTTAGATGTTATAGATTCACCTGTAACCTCATCACTTAAAGTTAACACTTCGTCTTCGCCTAGTGCAGGGCGGTCGTTCCAAAGGGTTTGGAATACGTCCCCACAGTCACATACAGTGTTGTCGCCTATTTGCTGGGTGAAGTTGTCGTAATTAGCTATAGAGATAAGGTTTGTATTAAGGGCTACGTTTTTACCTGAAAATTGAGCTATATATTGCTCTAAAGTAAGGACTCCCTCAACATTTTCTTTCATGAATTTATAAGAAGTACCCTTTATCTGTTCTTCTGCTTGAAGAAAATAACGAGAGTCGCTCCATAGTAAAGCTTCGTTAAGCGATACTAAAACCTTACCTGCTGAACCATTAAATCCACTAATATATTCCCTACATTTCCAGTGTTTAGGAGTGTATTCGCTAAAATGAGGGTCGTTAGAGGGTACGACAATGAAGTCATACCCTTTAGCTACCATTATTTCGCGTAAAGATTCTAATTTTTGATCTATGGCTGTTTTCATTACATGTTACAGTAATAAGTTTTGAACGATTTTACTAACTCTAAATCTTTTTGGTATTGATCCCAGTCAGTGATTTCTACACGAGCTACACCACTAGCAATTGCAGCCTTAGCTACAGCAGTAGAAACACGATAGAAAAGACGTAAGTCTAAAGGTTTAGGGATGATGTAATCCTTACCAAAGCTAATTTCTTTGCCGTCATAAGCCTTTTTTACATCTTCTGTAACTTCCTCTTTTGCAAGAGCTGCAATTTCATAAGCTGCTGCAAGTTTCATTTCCTCGTTAATAGCTGTAGCTTTTACGTCCATAGCACCTCTAAAGATGTAAGGGAAGCCAATAACGTTATTAACTTGGTTAGGGTAGTCACTACGTCCTGTAGCAATTATGATGTCATCTACAGCAGAAACAGCATCCTCATAAGAAATTTCAGGATTAGGATTCGCAAGAGCAAAAACTATAGGAGTCTTAGCCATAGTTTGCACCATTTCTTTAGTTAACACGTCAGCTTTTGAAACACCTAAGAATAAGTCAGCGCCTACCATAGCCTCAGCAAGAGTTCTTATATCTCTTGTTGTTGCAAATTCGCGTTTTTCTTTTGTTAGCTTGTCTCTGTCAGCGCGTATCACACCCTTACTGTCACACATAACCATGTTTTCAGGTGTCACACCAAGGTGACGGTACAATCTTGAACAAGCAATAGCTGCTGCACCAGCACCATTTACCACAACTTTAATCTCAGAGATTTTCTTACCTGCTATCTCTGTAGCGTTTATAAGAGCTGCTGAGGTAATAATTGCTGTGCCATGTTGGTCGTCATGCATAATAGGCATGTCTAGCTCTTCTTTAAGTCTTCTTTCTATTTCGAAGCATTCAGGAGCTTTAATATCTTCTAGGTTTACACCTCCAAAAGTTGGAGATATAAGTTTCACTGTTTCAATGAATTTGTCTATATCTGTAGTGTCAATTTCTATGTCTATAGCATCAACACCTGAAAGCGACTTAAATAAAACGCTTTTACCTTCCATCACAGGCTTACTAGCTAGAGCGCCTATGTTTCCTAAACCTAGCACTGCTGTACCGTTAGAGATAATAGCTAATAGGTTTTGTCTATTAGTGTATAAGTCTATATTTGAAGGGTTTTCCGCAATCTCTAGGCATGGCTCTGCGACACCAGGAGTATAGGCAAGTGATAAATCTTTCTGAGTAGAGTATGGTTTTGTAGGTACTACTGAAACCTTACCACGTGGGAAACGACTGTGGTATTCTAAGGCTTCAGTTTGATGTACTTCTACTGATATTAAACTGTTTTTAGTCATAAATATAAGTTTTAGTTTTATTGCTTGCAAATATAGTGCTTTTTTTGAGATAAAGAGCCAAAAACAGTATTAAATTTAACTATAGGTCGATTTGATAAATGGATTTTACTTGATTTTGTATTTTAAATTTCCAAAGCAGAACTCTTTAAAACAAAAAAAAAGTTTAAAAGCAGTAAAAACAAAAAACACTCTTTACATAAAATATACTGTAAAGAGTGTTTTTTATAGTGACTTAGATTATTTTAATTAGAATATACTAATTTTAGCACCAAAGTAATAAGTTCTTGGCATTGTTGGTCCATAGATATAACCAGCATCTTTGTCTGGACCTTCATCTAAGCTGTTTTGGAATGTGTTTAACATGTTTTTAATACCTGTAGATAGTTCTAAGTCTACTTTGTCAGCGATTCTTAATTTGTAAGAGAATCTAAGACCTAAGTCAACCATAGCCTCTGTAAGTTCTGTTCTGTCAGTGTCAATGTAACCAGCACAGTGTTGGATGTACATTTTACCAGTGAAGTTTGCAGTTAATGCGATGTTGAAATCTTTGAAAGGATCACCAGATGCAGTGATATAACCATAGTGGTCAGGAGAACGGAACATTTCACGTTGACCTTCTACATCGTCACTCCATTGTTCTTCTTCGTCATAAAGAGATTTTTGGAAAGTATAACCTGCTTGGAAGCTAAGGTCAGAACCAAAAGCAACACGAGATTCAAGGTTTAAGCCCTTAACTACAGCACCAGCAGCATTTTCTTTTAGGAAGTAAGTGTTACCATCGTCACCTTCACCCATATCTGTTAAAATAAATACATCATTAATGTCTGTATAGAAACCTTCGGCTAATAAATTGAACTGTAGCTTATCAAACATTTTGTAGTAGTCTAACGATGCGTTGATAGATTGAGAACGCTCAGGATTTAGGTCATCAGAGATGTTTACTATTGCTACAGCACCACCTACAGCTTCAATGTGTAAGTCTTCGTCATAGGCTTGAGGAGCACGGAAACCAGTTGAGTAAGAACCTCTAAGTGTAAATTCTTTAGAAGGAGCGTAACGTGCAGAGATACGTGGACTAGCAACTACATCGTCAAGCATGTTGTGTTTGTCAACACGAACACCAGCTAAAATAGATAATTTCTCGTTCCTCCATTCGTTTTGGAAATAACCACCTACTATTTTAGTTTTTTGATCTAGGTATCTGTCATATCCAGGCATTGCATCTTCAATGTTATTTGCATTACCTTCTATACCTACAGTAAGAATTGAAGGCATAAATAAAAGTTTGTCTACAGAATAGTCAAATTGAGCACCACCAACAAGAACTAAGTCTTTTGTTTTACCATAAGCGTAAAGGTCTTGACCTGCACCGTAGTAGCTATCACGGTTAGAGTTTTGGAATGATCCATATACAGAAAGGCTACCTTTCTCATTTTTAGTAGAGTAGTCGTAAGTTAAACCACCACCATCAATTGAGTGGTCTAGTTGTTCAGCGATATCTGCTTGGTGAGCAACTAAGTCAAACTCATTACCACCACGACGGAATTCTGTTAAGTGGTGATATTCTAATGTGATTTTAGAACGCTCTTTGATTTTTTGGTAAGCTCTAAAACCAACTGCTTGAGACTCTAAAAGAGGCATTTCCGAGAAGCCATCGCCATTTCTGTCATAGTAATCTCTATTACGTACAGAACCAAATAAGAATATACCTGTACGGCTATCATTTGTTGCAAAAGCACCATTAAATACAGTGTTTACGTCTGTACCACCACCTTCATATACAGAAGTTTGGTTGCTAATTTCTATAGAGTTGCGACCTGGCTCTTTAGTGATGATGTTAACAACACCACCAATAGCATTTGAACCAAAGATAGCAGAACCACCACCTTTAAGTACTTCAACACGCTCAATCATAGAGCTAGGAAGAATTTCTAAACCATATACAGATGTTAGAGAACTCATAATAGCACGGCTGTCAATAAGCACTTGAGAATATTGACCCTCTAGACCATTGATTCTAAGTTGAGGATAACCACAGTTACCACAGTTGTACTCAACACGTGTACCAGTTTGGAAACTTAATACCTCCGCTGGAGTTACTGCACCTGTTTGTTCGAATAATTTAGGAGATACTGTACTTACGATAGATACAGCTTCACGTTTTTTAGTAGCGTATCTGTTGGCAGTAACAACTACTTCGTCAACGTTTAATCCGTTTTTCTCTAAGTGAATGTGTAAGTCTTTGTTTGAAGATACTTTTTGTCTGTATTCACCGTAACCAACATAAGAAATAATAATTTCTTTTTCACCGTTAGGGATGTTTTTGATTTCAAAATTACCGTTTTCATCAGTAATAGTAGCAAGGTTAGTATTTTCTATAAATACTGTAGCGTATGCTATAGGAGAGTGGTCGCTTTCGTCATTTACGTTACCTTTTACATTAAAGGTTTGACCTTTTTGTGCCATAACAACGCATGGCATTAACAATATCAGCATAGTTGCTGACACTTTTAAAATAAAATTTTT